>CALWXY010000133.1 GCA_944385595.1 uncultured Oscillospiraceae bacterium | reverse complement strand
TTGAGGAGTGTCCCTGCGGCGACGACCTCATGCTGATGTTCTTCACCAGCGGCACCACCGGCTATCCGAAGATAGCCGCCCACAACTACAAATACCCCCTCGGCCACTTCATCACGGCAAAATACTGGCACTGCGTCAACCCCGACGGCATCCACTTCACCATCTCCGACACCGGCTGGGGCAAGGCGCTGTGGGGCAAGCTCTACGGCCAGTGGCTCTGCGAGGCGGCGACCTTCGTCTACGACTTCGACCGCTTCGATGCGCACGAGATACTGCCGATGTTCAAGAAGTACAACATCACCACCTTCTGCGCGCCCCCGACCATGTATCGCTTCATGATAAAGGAGGACCTCTCGAAGTACGACCTCAGCAGCATCCAGCACGCGACCACCGCGGGCGAGGCGCTGAACCCCGAGGTGTTCTACCAGTTCCGCAAGGCGACGGGCCTCTCGGTCATGGAGGGCTTCGGCCAGACGGAGACGACTCTGGTGCTCGGCAACTTCGTCGGCATGACGCCGAAGATAGGCGCGATGGGCAAGCCCAGCCCGATGTACGACGTCGACCTCGTGGACGCCGACGGCAACCCGGTGCCCGACGGCGAGACGGGCGAGATAGTCGTCCACACCAGCGACAGCTGCCAGGTCGGCCTGTTCCAGGGCTACTATCTGGACGACGAGAAGACCCGCGACGCATGGCACGACGGCCTCTACCATACCGGCGACACCGCATGGCGCGATGAGGACGGCTACTTCTGGTACGTCGGCCGCGTGGACGACGTCATCAAGTCCTCCGGCTACCGCATAGGACCGTTCGAGATAGAGAGCGTCATCATGGAGCTGCCGTATGTGCTTGAGTGCGGCGTCAGCGCCGCGCCGGACGAGATCCGCGGCCAGGTCGTCAAGGCGAGCATAGTGCTCACCAAAGGCACCGAGGGCACCGAGGAGCTCAAGAAGGAGATTCAGAAATACGTCAAGGAGAAGACCGCGCCGTACAAGTACCCGCGCATAGTCGTCTTCCGCGACGAGCTGCCCAAGACCATCAGCGGCAAGATTCAGAGAAATAAACTTTAATTTTTTGGAAAAGGCTTTGCCTTTTCCAAAAAAGGGATGCAGGGTGCTGCGTCGCACTCGCTGCGCTCGCACGCTTGCACCCTGAGAAGAGTTTTTTGCCCGGCGCATCCCCCAGGGGACCCTCTCTTGCCACTTCGTGGCAATTCACCTTGTGTCCGTGCAAAAAACGATTCAGATTTATTCGCACCTGCGGGTGCGAACTCTGCGAGGCTTTATAAAGACAGTCAGCCCGGCTCCGTGCGGAGCCGGGCTTTGAGTTTTGTCGCGCGGCGGGGCAATTTCCCTCTTGACAGAAACTTACACAGCGCTTATAATAAGTCCAATTAAACATTTGGCGTTGACGAAGAGGGCGGAGGCTATGCGCTTTCAGAGAGCCGGCGGTGTGGTGCGAGCCGGCAGCAAGATGAGCCTCAGAGCCTGTCACTTCTGAGCCGGAGTGCAGAAAGCCGTTTCGGTGATTAGAGCCTCCCGTATAGCTGCGTTAAGGCGACGGACTTGTTGGAGTCCTTGAGGTGGCGCCGCTCGCCGGCGCAATTTGAGTGGTACCGCGGATGTATTTTACACCCGTCTCAAAGAATTATCTTTGGGACGGGTTTTTTATTTGCCCAAAACGCCGTCCCGGAAGGAGAAGGAAAATGAACACGACAAAGGGTATCGACATGAGGCTCATCGACATGGGCCGCCGTATCGCCGAGCTGCGCGAGGTCGAGGGCGTCTCCGCCGAGACTATGGCGGAGAAAACCGGCGTCTCGCTCGCGGAGTACCTCGAGTGCGAGGCCGGGCGCAGCGACATGAGCTTCGCCTTCATCTACCGCTGCGCGCAGGAGCTGGGCGTCGACGTCACGGACATCATCGAGGGCACCAGCCCCAACCTCTCAAACTACACACTCACCCGCGCCGAGTGCTGCAGAATAATCGAGAGCGCCCACGGCATGACCTATTACAGCCTCGCCGGCCAGTTCAAAAAGCGCGTCGCCGACCCGCTGTACGTCGTCGCCAAATACTCACGCGAGGCGCAGGTGCAGCCGATTGAGTGCACCAGCCACTCCGGCCAGGAGTGCGACATCGTCGTCTCCGGCCACCTCAAGGTGCAGGTCGGCGAGCACATCGAGGTGCTCGGCCCCGGCGACAGCATTTACTACAACTCCGAGACGCCCCACGGCATGATTGCCGCCGAGGGCGAGGACTGCGTCTTCTACGCCATAGTCCTGAACCCCTCCGAGGAGGAGGCCGCGCCCGCGCCGGAGAAGCTCGCCGTCATCCCCCAGCGCGCCGAGCGCGAGGGCGAGCTGATTCACGAGGGCTTCATCATCCCCGTCGAGGACGAGCGCGGCTGCCTCAAGTCGGTGTCGTTCAAGCACGAGGACGAGTTCAACTTCGCCTTCGACGTCGTCGACGTCCTCGCGAGACGCAAGCCCACCAAGCTCGCCATGCTCCACATCGACAGCCACAAGACCGAGCGCTGGTTCAGTTTCCGCGACATGAGCCGCTATTCGTCGAGAGCCGCGAACTATTTCAAATCCCTCGGCATCAAAAAGGGCGACCGCGTCATGCTCATACTCAGGCGCGAGTACCAGTTCTGGTTCGCCATACTCGGCCTGCACAAGCTCGGCGCAATCGCCATCCCCGCCTCCAATCAGCTGATGGCGCACGCCCTCGAGTACCGCTTCGAGGCCGCGGGCGTCTCCGCCATCATGGCCACCGGCCAGGGCGACGTCGCCGGACACATCGAGGAGGCCTGCAAAAACTTCCCGAACATCACGAAGATCATCACCGGCGGCAGGCGCGACGGCTGGCACGATTTCGACTCCGAGTTCCGCCTCTTCTCCGACGAGTATATCCGCCCGCCGTTTGAGGAGTGTCCCTGCGGCGACGACCTCATGCTGATGTTCTTCACCAGCGGCACCACCGGCTATCCGAAGATAGCCGCCCACAACTTCAAATACCCCCTCGGCCACTATATCACCGCCAAATACTGGCACTGTGTGAACCCGGAGGGTCTGCACCTCACCATCTCCGACACCGGCTGGGCAAAGGCGCTGTGGGGCAAGCTCTACGGCCAGTGGCTCAGCGAGGCCGCCGTCTTCGTCTACGACTTCGACCGATTCGACGCGCACGACATCCTGCCGATGTTCAAGAAGTACAACATCACGACCTTCTGCGCGCCTCCGACCATGTACAGGTTTATGATAAAGGAGGACCTCTCGAAGTACGACCTCAGCACCATAGAGCACGCGACAATCGCGGGCGAGGCGCTGAACCCCGAGGTGTTCCACCAGTTCCGCAAGGCGACCGGCCTCTCCGTCATGGAGGGCTTCGGCCAGTCGGAGACGACGGTGATGATAGGAAACCTCATAGGCATGACGCCTAAGGTCGGCTCCATGGGCAAGCCCGTGCCTCTGTACGACGTTGACCTCGTGGACTCCGACGGCAACCCGGTGCCGGACGGCGAGACCGGCGAGATAGTGGTGCGGACGGCAAACGGCGCGCCATGCGGCCTCTTTACCGGCTACTACGGCGCGCCCGACAAGACGGCGGAGGCCTGGCACGACGGCCTCTACCACACCGGAGACACAGCCTGGCGCGATGAGGACGGCTATCTCTGGTACGTCGGCCGCGTCGACGACCTGATAAAATCCTCCGGCTACCGCATAGGACCTTTCGAGATAGAGTCGGTCATCATGGAGCTGCCCTACGTTCTCGAGTGCGGCGTCTCCGCCGCGCCGGATGAGATTCGCGGCCAGGTCGTCAAGGCGAGCATAGTGCTCACCAAAGGCACCGAGGGCACCGAGGAGCTGAAGAAGGAGATTCAGAAGTACGTCAAGGAAAAGACCGCGCCGTATAAATACCCGCGCATAGTCGTCTTCCGCGACGAGCTGCCCAAGACCACGAGCGGGAAGATAATCCGCAATAAGCTGTAAAAATTAAGCGCCGCGCCTCATGGCGCGGAGCTTTTGCGTTTTAGCTTTTCCTGACGGAGCTGCTCCTTGTTTGGAACACCCTCGCGCCTGAGGAACTCCGCCCAGCGGAGGGCGGGGTCTTGCGCAGCGACTTCGCAGCGCTCGAGCGCCGCGAGGTATTCGGCTATGCGGCTGTTTACCGCGGCCTCGCAGTCCTCGCCGAAGCGGCGGACTATGGCGGTCAGCTCGTACATGGGAAGTCCTATGGCGTGCGCCTCGGTGTGGACGGCGCCACAGCCCTGGCCGACGGCGTGGCAGAGCGCCTCCGCCTCCGGCGAGGCCATGTCCTTTGCGGCGGCATGCGCGTCCAGTATAGCGCGCCGCGCGAGCGGCATCTTCACAGCTCCCTCCGCCCAGAGACGGCTCAGGCGAACAGCCTCCGCCGGGCGCGGCTCGTCAGGCGCGAGCTCCGCGAGCCGCCGGAGCGGCTCTTCGCAGCACTCGAGTGCCCAGAGAACTATGCTCCTGTGGTCGCAGCGGCAGATAGCGTCGATGAGCGGCTGGAGACATGCGCTGTCGCGCGCGAACAGTATCTTGCGGTGCGCGCGAAGGCGAGAGGCGACATCGTCAATCATTTGAACAGGAAGCAGCCGACGAAGCAGATTGCGTCGGGGCCGTAGTAGTATTTGACGCCGTTGTCCTTGCAGACCTGGCTGACGAACAGGCCGCTCGCCTCCATGGAGGAGTGCATCCTGTCGGGGAAGCGGCACTTATCATCCGGATAGGTGCACTTCTCGCAGAGCTGGCAGGCTCCGCTGCCCATGGCGTAGTTGTCGATTTCCGCGTCGGAGTAGGCCCTGGCGAGGGCGTTGAAGCGCTTTTTGTTCAGCTCGTTCACCTCGACTATGGACTCGAAGTCGAACTCGTCCTCGCGCTTGCCGACGGTCTGCACGATTATGCCGCTGGTGTAGGCGCGGCATTTCTCGCTGATCTCCTCGAGCGAGCCGCAGGCGGGCGGGCAGGACCAGGAGCGGTTGTAGCTCTGGCAGCGGTCGGCGGCGCACATGTCGCGCACCTCCGGCAGGAACTTGAGTGTCGACACGTCGAGCGGAGCGACGGTCTCAAAGCCCTGAGCGCGCGCCATTTCGAGAATTTTTTCCATATCCATCAGAAGACCTCCTCAAGCTCATCGAAGACCATGGCCTCGATGTATTTCTCCATAAAAAGCGCTGAGCTGGAGAGCTCCAGATATTCGCAGCGCGCTGTGAGGGCGCGCAGCGCGTCCCTTGCGCTCCCGCCGAGGGCGAGCGCCGCGCCTCCGCCTGCGGTGTTGCCCGCGTGCATGGTCTTATCCATCAGCGCCGGGGGCAGCAGCCCTATGGCGCAGGCCGAGCGCACGTCCATATATGCGCCGAAGCCGCCCGCTATGATGACCCGCGCGATGTCGCCGTATTTGACGCCGCGCGTCGCCATCAGCGTCTCTATGCCGGCTCTGATGGCGCTCTTGGCCATCTGGAGCTGGCGGACGTCGTCGCCGGAGACGTAGACCGCGTCGGTGAGGTAGAAGCGCATGGGCCCGTAGTCGCCGGCGCGGAGCATGGGGGCTATGTAGTCCG
>CALWXY010000132.1 GCA_944385595.1 uncultured Oscillospiraceae bacterium | reverse complement strand
TCGTGAGTAAAAACTAGTTTTACGCGTGGTAAGTCAGCCTCTATTTTCGGAACGACCGCTCCGATATTGAAACGGAGAAAAATTGATAAATCAAAAACCCCGCAATCACAATGGATTGCGGGGTTTTGAAATGGTGGACGATACAAGACTCGAACTTGTGACCTCCCGCACGTCAAGCGGATGCGCTACCAGCTGCGCCAATCGTCCGTGTTGTTTGGTTTTCCGTATCAGCAAGGGATATTCTACACTAAAAAATATCCCTTGTCAACACTTTTCTTCAATTTTTTTGAATTAAATTCTCGTGCCGATGAATTCGACGAGGGCGTAGACTATGCCGCAGCCGAAGATGACTATGATCTGGTCGACCTTGAACTTCTTCAGCGCCACCAGCGCGCAGCCGGTGAGGACGAGGGAGACGATGTCTATGGTCGCGAGCGCCGGGATGACGCCCTCGCCCCACAGGGCGGTGACGAGTATGTCGAGACCCGCGGCGGCAATCAGCGCGACGACAGCCGGGCGCAGGCCGCCCATGACGCCCTGCATCAGCGTCATCTTCCTGTACTTCTTGTACAGCCAGAAGAAGATGGTGACAATCAGGAACGGCGGGAGGATGAAGCCCAGGGTCGCGCAGAGCGCGCCGGGGAAGCCCGCGACCTTGGTGCCGACGAAGGTCGCGGCGTTTATCGCGATGGGGCCGGGCGTTATCTGCGAAATCGTGATGAGGTCGGTGAACTCGGAGGCTGTGAGCCAGCCGTTGGTCTCGACAATCTGCTGGTTTATGAGAGGCAGCGAGGCGTAGCCGCCGCCTATGGTGAATACTCCTATATAGAGGAAGCTCAGAAACAGGCGGAAGTAAATCACAGGCTGCGCTCCTTTCTGTTTTTCATCACGACTGCAGCGACGGCGCCCGCTATGCCGCTGACGATGATGATGTAGGCCACGTTGATGCCGAAGACCCAGGTCGCGCAGAAGGCTGCGGCCATGACGAGGATGGACGGAACCTTGAGCGGGGCCTTGAAGTAGCCCTTGGCCATATCCCAGACCGCCTCGATGATGACGGCGGAGATGCCGGACTGCATACCGCGCAGCATGGCGGCGACGTAGACGTTGCTGCTCACGAAATCATATATATAGTACATGATGGTGAGGATTATGAGCGGCGGTATGGCGGTGCCGAGTGCGCCGACCAGCGCGCCGGGGAAGCCGCCGCAGCGCCAGCCGAGCAGGACGGAGGCGTTTATCGCGATGGCGCCGGGCGAGGACTGACCCATGGCCACGAGCTCGAGCGTCTCCTCCTCGCTGAGCCAGCCGTATTCATCGGCGAATTTCTTTTTCATCAGCGGGACTATGACGTAGCCGCCGCCGAAGGTGAAGGCGCTGAGCATGAAAGTGGAGCGGAACAGCGTCCACAGGTCGAATTTTCTTTTTTCCATTGAGCTCTCCATTCCGCCGCTGCGCGGCAAAGACAGTCCTGTATGCGGCCAAACCCGCAAAGAGACCGCTTTTGTATAAAAAGCGGTCTCTTATTTTAAACGTTACCAGGATTCCTTAATCCAGACGGGGAACTCGGCCTGGAGCTCGCCGCAGGAGACGATGAGCGTTGCGCTGCCGACGGCGACGCCGGTGACGAGGCCGGTCTGGTCGACGGTAAAGACGCTCTCATCGGTGCTGCGCCAGCTGATAGTGAGGCTGGCGTCGAGCGGGTAGGCCGTGGCCGTGAGCTGGAGGGGCTGGCCTATGATGTGGGCGAAGCCGGTGGTCGGGTCGAGCGGCGTGGTGTTGTAGAAGACGGAAATCGAGGTCGGCTGCACCACGGGGCTGGGACTCGGCGTGGGGCTGGGACTCGGCGAGGTGTCCGGCAGAACCTGGGGCGAGGTGGCGATCAGCGAGTTGGAAGCCCCGGGGCCGGCGGCCTCGCGGTCGTTCAGTCCGGTTGTGATCAGGACTATGACGGCGAGCATGACAGCTGCCAGGAGGATGAGTCCGAATGCGAGCTGCCAGACGTTGTTGTCGGCTGTGCGCGCCGCGGCGGGCGTGCCTTTCTGGACGCTGTCGCTCGGGGCGGCGGCTCTCGCGGATTCGACCTCGCGCCTCGCACCGCAGTGCGGGCATTTTTTAAGTAAAGCAGAGTATTTCCTTCTGCATTTTCGGCATGTCACTTGAGGTATAAAGCCCATTGCGCCACTACCTTTCTATATTGAAGCGTTTGGACTATTTTAGCTCTTTTTGACAGAAACGTCAAGCATTAGTCAAAACGGCTTTGCGGCGGGAGGGGCGGCGGTTTACATAATATCGCTCACAGCAGGAAGTGCCGGGCGAGGTCGTGCCTGAGGCGGTGGATGATGCGCTTTTCGAGGCGGCTGATGTAAGACTGCGAGATGCCGAGCATGTCGGCGACCTGCTTCTGTGTGTACTCGGCGTGGCCGCGCAGGCCGAAGCGCATGAGGATGATCGACTGCTCGCGCTCGCTCAGCCTGTCGACGGCCTCCATGAGCAGCTCGCGGTCGACGTCGTCCTCGAGCGGGCGGCAGACCTCGTCCTCGTCGGTGCCGAGGATGTCGGAGAGCAGCAGCTCGTTGCCGTCCCAGTCGGTGTTGAGCGGCTCGTCGAAGGAGACCTCCGAGCGCTGGGAGCTGACCTTTCGCAGGTGCATTAAAATCTCGTTTTCAATGCAGCGGGAGGCGTAGGTGGCGAGCTTGATGTTTTTGGAGGGCTTGAAGGTGCCTATGGCCTTGATGAGGCCGATTGCGCCTATCGAGACGAGATCCTCGAGTCCCACGCCGGTATTCTCGAAGCGGCGGGCTATGTAGACGACGAGGCGGAGGTTGTGCTCGATGAGGAGCTGCTTTGCGCTCTCGTCGCCGTTTTCGAGGGCGGCGAGGGCTGCCTCCTCCTCGGCGCGGGGGAGCGGGGGAGGGAGGTTGTCGCTCCCGCCGACGTAGTAGAGGCCGCGGGCGGGCAGGCCCAGTCTCAGCCTCAGGCGCAGCGCAGCGAGGCGCAGGCGCAGGAAGAATGCTCCCGGCTTGTTTTGCATAAGAATACCTCCTTACAAGTCGCGGTGACCGGCTCAGAGCAGGGCGCGGTAGTCCGCGCCGCCGGTGAAATCGGGCGAGACGGCGACGACATAGCCGCCGGCGGCCTCGCCGTCTATGTAGAGCGCGTCGGGGGCGAAGGCGGGCAGCAGCGCCGCGCCCACGCCGACGGCGCGATAGCTCACGGGGATGAAGCGCGGCGCGCCGTCCACCCCGGCGATGGCGAGCAGCGCCTCGGCGCCACCGCGTTTGGAGAGCGCCTCCAGCTCGGCGGGGGTGAAGAGGGGCGAGAGCGCCTCCGGCGAGGCGATGATGACCCGCCGCCCGCAGGACGGCTCGCGCAGCTCGTTGCCGGTGTCGCGCAGGGCGGTCAGCTCCGCCACGGCGCCGCGCAGGACGATTCTGAGCCGCGCGACGCAGCGCCGCGCCTCGCCGCGTCCGGGGAAGACCAGCGAGAGCAGGGCGTAGCAGAGGGCGAAGGAGAACACGAGCGTCGGCGCTCCGACGCGCACCATGCTGCCGGAATAGACCGCCGCGCCGCCGGAGAGCATCGACGCCGCCCAGACGGCCCCGCCGAAGGCGGCGGAGACGCCGAGAAAGCCGAGGGCGCAGCGCGGCAGCGCGCGCGAAAATCCGAAGGCCGCGAGGGATATGGCGAGCCAGAGCAGCGCCTTGCCCGGCGCGGAATTCAGCCAGTAGAAGCCCGGCACGAAGCAGCCGACGGCCCCGAGCGCGCCGAGCGCCGCGCCGATGGCGCAGCGGCGGCGGGTGAGCGCCTCGCCGCAGAGCCTGGCGGTCAGGCGCAGCAGCAGATAGTCTATGATGAGGTTCATCAGGAACAGGCTGTCGATGTAAATAGTCTCCATGGGACAGATTATAGCCCGGCCGGGAGATGAAAGGGGTCGCAATAGGGGGCGGAGGGATTTTTGGTGAAATCGCCGAGCCGGAGCGCAAATTAAAACTTTTCAAAAGCGGAAAACTCTGCTATACTCTAACAGCAAATTATAGAAACATAGAGGAGAATGTAATTATGTGGTTTTGGCTTTCGCTCGTGACACTGCTGTGCTGGAGCGGCTCCGACCTGTTTTCAAAAATCGGCTGCCGCGACGGCCGCGACAAATACAGCCACCTCAAAATGGTCATGGCTGTCGGCGTCGTGATGGGCCTGCACGCGGCCTATGAGGTGTTCGTGGGCGGCACTGAGATCAATCTCAACGTCATAATGACCTACCTGCCCGTTTCCCTGCTGTATATCTTTTCCATGCTGCTCGGCTATCTCGGCCTGAGATACATAGAGCTGAGCGTCTCGTCGCCCATATGCAACGCCTCCGGCGCCATAGTCGCCGTGCTGGCGATAACCACCGGCGGCGAGAGCTACCCCGCGCTGGTGCTGTTCGCCGTGGCGCTGGTGTGCTTCGGCGTCATCGGCCTCGGCGTTGTAGAGGCGAGGGAGGACGAGGAGCTGCGCGCCGCCCGTCAGCTGGTCGGAAACTTCAAGTATTCCAAGAGCTGGCTGGCGCTGGCGCTGCCCGTCGCCTACTGCCTGCTCGATGCCGCCGGCACCTTCGCCGACAACATCGTCCTCGAGACCCTCAACGAGGACAGCGCGAACGTCGCCTACGAGCTGACCTTCCTCGCCGCCGGAATCGTGAGCTTCATATATGTGGTGCTCATAAAGCGCGACAGACTGGTGCCGAAGATGGAGCTGCCGAAGTACACCGGCGCCGTGTTCGAGACCGCCGGACAGTTTGCCTATATCTACGCCATAGCCGACAGCGAGCACCTGCCGATGTCCGCGCCGATAATCTCGTCCTACTGCGTGGCATCGGTCATCTGGAGCCGCCTTTTCCTGAGAGAGCGCCTGTCCGGCAGACACTACGCCATGGTGCTGTGCGTCGTAATAGGCATAGTCATCATG
>CALWXY010000131.1 GCA_944385595.1 uncultured Oscillospiraceae bacterium | reverse complement strand
TCTCGCGAATATATACCCCAGTCCCACGCACTTCTCTCCGCCGGCCGTCTCGCTCAGAATCCCGGCGAGCCCTATAATCTCGCCCGTCGCTTTCTCCTCCACGGCCCAGTAGCCGTAGCCGTCGCTGTCATAGCGTGCGAGATTCGCATCTATCCACGCGGCCACCTCTTCGTCCGAAAAGGCGTGCTCCCAGGCGTACATGACGTCAATGTCCTGCAAAATGCGGCACAGCGCGTCAAAATCATCCGCGCGCATCTCGCGCAGACGCAGCCTTGGCGTCTCAAGTATCACAGCCACGGCTCATTCCGCCGTGACAACCGGCTTATCATCGCTCACGGTGACGGTCACCTTTTTCGCGAGGCCGTGGCGCTTATCCACAAGCTCGGAGGCGATGAGATCCTCGACCTCCTTCTGTATGCAGCGGCGCAGGTTGCGCGCGCCGTACTGCACCGAGTAGCTCTTCTTCGTGAGATAGTCGATGACCGACTCGTCCCACGCAAGCTCCATGCCGCGCGCGGCCATGGCCTCGCGCAGCTCGCCGAGCATCAGCGCCGCTATGCCGCGGAAGTTCTCCTCCGTCAGGCGGTTGAAGCAGACGACCTCGTCCACGCGGTTTATAAACTCCGGCCTCAGGAACTCGCGCAGCGCCTTGAGCGCTTTCTCGTGCCCCTGCGCGGCGAGCGTCTGCCCGAAGCCGACGGCGCCGCCGGAGCGGTCGCTGCCCGCGTTCGTCGTCATGATGACGACGGCGTTTTCAAAGTTCACCGTGCGCCCCTGCGCGTCGGTTATGCGCCCGTCGTCGAGGATTTGCAGCAGCACGTTCAGCACGTCGGGATGCGCCTTCTCTATCTCGTCGAACAGCACGACGCTGTAGGGCTTGCGGCGTATCTTCTCGGTGAGCTGGCCGGCCTCGTCGTAGCCGACGTAGCCGGGCGGCGAGCCTATGATGCGCGAGACCGAGTGCTTCTCCATGAACTCCGACATGTCGAGCCTTATGAGCGACTCCGGCGCGTCGAAGAGGTCGGCGGCGAGGCGCTTTACCAGCTCCGTCTTGCCGACGCCCGTGCTGCCCACAAAAATGAAGCTCACCGGCTTGCGCTTCGCGCCGAGGCCGAGCCGGTTGCGCTTTATGGCGCTGCACACGGCCTCGACGGCCTCGTCCTGGCCGACGATGTGCTCCCTGAGCCGCTTCGACAGCTCCGAGAGGCGCACGAACTCGTCCGTGCGTATGCTGCTCGCGGGTATATGCGTCCACAGCTCTATGACCCTTGCGAGATTGTCCGCGCCGAGCACCGGCTTGCCCTGCGCCTCGAGCTGCTTCTGCTCGTCGGCGAGGCGCAGGTCGAGGCTGCGCAGCTGCGCGAGGCGCTCGAAGTGCTCGCCGTCGGAGTCGGCGAGCAGCAGCTCGCGCTCCTTGTCGAGGTCGGCGCGCTCCTTGAGCACCTCGCCGAGGCGCTCGAGCGATTTGTTTTTGAGGTTCACGTCCGAGCAGGCCTCGTCGATGAGGTCTATGGCCTTGTCGGGCAGGAAGCGGTCTGTTATATAGCGCTCGGAGAGCGTCACGGCGAGCGCGCACATCTCCGGCGGGATGATGACGCCGTGGAAGTCCTCGTAGTAGTGCGCTATGCCTTTGAGTATCTCAGTCGCGTCGGCAATCGACGGCTCGGCCACCGTCACCGGCTGGAAGCGGCGCTCCAGCGCGGCGTCCTTCTCTATGTGCTTGCGGTACTCGGCAAAGGTGGTCGCGCCTATGACCTGAATCTCGCCGCGCGAGAGGGCGGGCTTGAGGATATTGGCGGCGTTCATGCTGCCCTCGGCGTCGCCCGCGCCGACGATGTTGTGCACCTCGTCGATGACGAGGATGACGTTGCCCTGCTTGCGGATGTCCTCGATGAGCGCCTTCATGCGGCTCTCGAACTGGCCGCGGAACTGCGTGCCCGCGACGAGGGCGGTGAGGTCGAGCAGGTAGACCTCCTTGTCGCGCAGCTTATAGGGCACCTTGTCCTCCGCTATGCGCTGGGCCAGCCCCTCGGCTATTGCCGTCTTGCCGACGCCCGGCTCGCCTATGAGGCAGGGGTTATTTTTCTGGCGGCGGTTTAGTATCTGGATGACGCGCTCGAGCTCCTCCTCGCGGCCAATCATCTTATCGAGCTTGCCCTCGCGCGCGCGCTGGCTGAGGCTGATGCAGTAGCTCTCGAGCGCCTTGCGGCGGCCCTTGGGCTGCTCCTTGCCGTCGCGCCGGGGCGGCGGCGGGGTCTGCTGAGAGTCTGAGTTCTCCGAGGGCTGAATCTGGTTCTCCGCCCCGCCCATCAGGCGGCTGAGGAAGGGGAAGGTCGCTGTCTTGCCGTCGTCATTTTCGCTGTCGGCGTCCTCCTCCGGTATGACGGGCACGCCGCCGAGCGCCTCGAGCGCCTCGTTCATGCCGCCGGAGAGGTTGTCGAGATCCTCGTCCGAGAGGCCGAGGTTCTGCACGAGATCCTCCACAGGCTTTATCTTCAGCTCGCGGGCGCAGTTGAGGCACAGCCCCTCCGTGACGTTTTTGCCGTTTTCAATTCTGGTTATGAATATCACCGCTATGTTTTTCTTGCAGCGGGAGCATATTCTGGGTTGCATGAAATCACCTCCGTTGGTGCGATAGCCGGGTTATCAGAGGCCCAGGAGCGAGCCGAGTATGTTGTGATCCATCAGGACTGAGAGCAGCCAGGTATTTTCGAGCATACCGTCCGGGAACAGCAGGCCCGCAAAGCGCAGCGCCCAGGCGAATATGAAGCAGAGCATGAGCCCCTCGATAAAGCCCATGATAGCGCCGCCGATCTCGTTGCCGGAGCCCATATATGGTATGCGGAAGCTGAGATTTGTTATGTTCCCGAGCACTGTGAGCACGATGGCGCAGAGCAGGAAGAAGAGGAAGAAGCCCGCCGCGTAGGCGACGTTCCGGCAGAGCACCTCGCTCGCGGCCTCGCCGAGGGCGACGCTGTTCTCCGTCGCGTAGTCGACGGACTCGAGCGCGAGCTGCTGGGCGACGTCCTCGTGCAGGCCAAGCTCAAGCATGGCCTTTTTCGAGGCGCTGACGCCGAGGTCGGGGTACTGGGCGAGCATGTCGGAGGTCGAGAGGGAGTTCTCCTCGCCGCCGGCGGCGTAGATCTCGTCGGAGATGAGCTTCTCCACATAGCCGCTTGCAAAGGGGCGCATGGCGCTCACCACCTCGGACGAATAGGCGCTGGAGACGGCGCTGCCAACCACCAGCGAGATTATGAGGACTATTATGCCCCCTATGCCCATGACCACTCCGCGCTTGTAGCCGCTCCAGACGGACAGCGCAATTATCGCCAGAACGGCGAGATCGAGCAGAATTTTCATATCGTGCCTCACTTCCTGTGGATTTCCGCCGCGCTCTGCCACACGGCAGCCACGGCGTTTTTATATGTTATGACGTATTTCGCCGGGTATTTGTTCTCGAATTCGAAGTCGATCTCCAAATCCCTGCCGAGCGCCACGCAGCGCCCGGGGAGGACGGCTCCGGGCGTCTCGCCCAGGGCGGGGCTGATGATGCCCTCGGGGAATTCGGCCTCGCTTTTCACCGAGCCGTCCGCCCCGAGGCGGCGCACGGTGAATGCGGTAAAGACGTATGCCTCGCCGGAATAGGCGCGCAAGCCGGCGTATGCGCCGGAATACTGCCCGCGCGGCTCGCCCTTTTCGGAGTAGAAGGCTATGCCGCCGTCGGTCTCCGCGCAGTAGCCGCCGTCTATGGCGAACACCGCGCCCGCGCCCGGCGCGGATAGGCGCGAGAGCTCGTCCGCCCCGGAGAGGAACAGCAGCTCGCCGCTATTGAGCGCGAGGCAGGCGCCGCCGAAGCCGTCGAGCGCGACAGAGCGGCACTCGCCGAGCGCGGTGTAGCGGGTGAATATGGCCTCGCCGCCTCGGCAGAAGGTGACGGCGCTGCCGTAGCCGCTGCTGCGGCGCGACACGGCGGTATATTCTCCCGCGATTGCCGTGCACAGCACATCGCCCTCACCGGGCAGCTCCGTGAGCGAGCCGTCGGCGCTGAGAATCATCGCCGCGCCGTCGGAGACGAGCAGCAGACTCTCCCCGTCGGAGGCGCAGAGCTCAGGGTCGAATCTTCGCTCCATGCTGAGCGTCCCGCCATCGGGCGAGAGAAGCTCCAGCCCCGAGCCGCTCACGCAGGCGAGGTTCTCGCCGAGCGGGAAGGCCGCCTTAGGCTCGCGCCGGAGTTCAGACCCGGCCACGCCCTCCCCGCGCGGGATAAGCAGCGCCGCGAGCAGCACCGCGGCTGCGAACAAAAACGGCAGAAAGCCGCGCTTTTTAACCGTATACGGCATAACATCATCTCCTGCGATGATGATACACCGCGCCGCCGCTCGAATCGCGGCGGAAGCTGTCAGCGCCGCATCATCTCGCCCACCTCGCCGGGATACCATATCCGCGAGAGGTAGAGCCCCTGCGGCGGCATGGTCGGGCCGGTGAGCCGCCTGTCGCCAAGCTCGAGCAGCTTCGGGATGTCTTCCGGCTCAAGCTTGCCGTATGAGGCGTAGACCATGGTGCCGACTATGGCGCGCGCCATGTTGTAGAGAAATCCGTCGGCGCAGACGGCGATCTCGATGAGGTCGCCCTCGCGCCGGGCGCGGCACCAGTGGACGGTGCGCACCGTCGTCTTCGTCTCGGTGCCGAGACTGCGGACGGCGGCGAAGTCGTGTTTGCCCTCGAAGGCCCTGCCCGCCGCCGCGAGGCGGTCAAAGTCGAGCCGCGAGGGGTAGAAGCAGGCGCGGTTTTGCAGAAAGGGGTCGCGTATGCGGCTGTTGAGTATGCGGTAGACGTACTCCTTTTTCTCGCATGAGCGGATGGCGCAGAAGTCCTCCGGCGCGTCGACGGCGGCGGAGACCGCGATGTCGGCGGGCAGGCGCGTGTTCACGGCGAGCGGCAGGCGAGAGGCGGGTATGCGGCTCTCTGTGCGGAAGTTCGCGCAGTAGCGCAGGGCGTGGACGCCCGCGTCGGTGCGCCCGCAGCCGGTGACGTGCACCTTGCCACCGCAGACGGTCTCGAGCGCGCGCTCGAGCGTCTCGGCGACGGTGACCTCCGTCTTCTGCACCTGCCAGCCGTGGTAGGCGGTGCCGTCGTAGCCAAGGCGCATGGCGATATTCCTCATATCAGCCCTCCAACGGCGCGCATTGCGAGCACCGCCGCGACGAACACGACGCCGAGCGCGGCGGCGGAGGCGTCGAGCCTTGTGAGGCGCAGCTCGCGCAGCCTCGTGCGCCCCTCGCCGCCGTTGTAGCAGCGGCACTCCATGGCCGTGGCCAGCTCGTTCGCGCGATTCAGCGAACTCACGAAGAGCGGAACCAGCAGCGGCAGCAGCGCCTTCGCTCGCTGGGGCAGGCTGCCCGTGTCGAACGACGCGCCGCGCGCCTTCTGCGCGGAGATGATCTTGTCCGCCTCGCCGATGAGCGTCGGTATGAAGCGCAGGGCTATGCTCATTATCATGGCTATCTCGTGCGCGGGGAAGCGCAGGCGCTTCAGCGGCGACATGAGGCTCTCCAAACCGTCGGTGATGGCGAGGGGGCTGGTTGTGTAGGTCAGCAGGAAGCTGCCGCAGACCAGCAGCACCACACGCAGCACCATGAACGCCGCGCGGCGCAGGCCGTCCCAGGTGAGGTGGAGGAAGCCAATCTCGAATATTATATCGTCTCCGCCGGAGAAAAAGGCGTTTATGAAGGCCGTCACCGCTATGATGACGACGACGGGGCGCAGCCCGTTCAGCATGGCGCGCGGTCTCACGCGCGAGACGCGCATGGCCGCGAGCAGGACGACGGCCACAAATGCGTAGCCCGTGAAGGAGTGGACGAAAAACAGCGCGACTATATAGGCGATGGTGAGCACTATCTTGGTGCGCGGGTCGAGCTGGTGCGCCGGGGTTTTGCCGGGGAAGAACTGGCCGAGGGTGATGTCCTTCAGCACGGCGCTCCCCCCTTTCTCATGGCGGCGAGCGCGTCGGCGAGCTTATTAAGCTCGTATATGCCCTCCGGCACGGCGACGCCCAGCTCCCGGAGCTTTTCGGCGATTTGCGCCGCCGCCGGGACGTCGAGCCCCATCCCGGTCAGCTCGCTCTGGCGCGAGAACACCTCGGCGGGCTTTCCGGCCATGGCGAGCGAGCCGCCGCGGAAGACGGCGAGCCTGTCCGCCGCGCGGGCGACGTC
Organism: uncultured Oscillospiraceae bacterium; assembly: GCA_944385595.1. Classification (GTDB taxonomy): domain Bacteria; phylum Bacillota; class Clostridia; order Oscillospirales; family Oscillospiraceae; genus Heteroscillospira. The sequence goes on along the minus strand of CALWXY010000131.1, from coordinate 120 downwards.
GTCCATGCTGTGACTGACGAGCAGCACGGCGGCGCCGGCGGCGTCGCGGTAATCGAGGATGTTTTTGAGTATATCGGCGCGCCCGGCGGGGTCTAGCCACGCGGTCGGCTCGTCGAGTAT
>CALWXY010000130.1 GCA_944385595.1 uncultured Oscillospiraceae bacterium | reverse complement strand
TTAAGCTCGTATATGCCCTCCGGCACGGCGACGCCGAGCTCTCGGAGCTTTTCGGCGATTTGCGCCGCCGCCGGGACGTCCAGCCCCATCCCGGTCAGCTCGCGCTGATGCGCGAAGACCTCGGCGGGCTTTCCGGCCATTGCGAGCGAGCCGCCGCGGAATACGGCGAGCCTGTCCGCCGCGCGGGCGATATCGTCCATGCTGTGGCTGACGAGCAGCACGGCGGCGCCGGTGGCGTCGCGGTAGTCGAGGATGTTTTTCAGAATATCGGCGCGTCCGGCGGGGTCTAGCCCCGCGGTCGGCTCGTCGAGTATCAGCACCTCCGGCTCCATTGCGATGACGCCCGCGATTGCGGCGCGGCGCTTCTGTCCGCCGGACAGCTCCAGCGGCGAGCGCTCGAGCAGCTCGCGCTGCACCCCGGCGAAGTCCGCCGCGCGGAGCACGCGCCGCTCCACCTCGTCCTCGGGAAGCCCCATGTTCTTGGGGCCGAAGGCTATGTCGCGCCGCACCGTCTCCTCAAAGAGCTGGTACTCCGGGTACTGGAACACCAGCCCCACGCGAAAGCGCGCCGCGCGGCTGCGCTCTTTGGAGGAATTTATGTCCTCCCCGCCGAGCAGCACTCTGCCCGCGCTCGGGGTCAGCAGACCGTTCAGGTGCTGGATGAAGGTGCTCTTGCCGCTGCCCGTGTGGCCGATGATGCCGAGCAGCTCGCCTTTTTCAATTTCGATGTTCACATCCTCTATCGCCGTCGTCTCGAGCGGAGTTCCCGCTCCGTAGACGTGCGTGAGGTGTTCGGCTGTGAGTATGGCTGACATTTACTGTCCTTTCAGCGCCGAGGCTATGGCCATGGCGCAATCTTCTGTCGTGAGCGCCGAGAGCGGCAGCTCGAAGCCGCGGCGGTTGAGCTCGTACAGGAGCTCCGTCGTCTCCGGGACGGTGAGGCCGAGCGCGCGCAGCTCCTCCACCCGCGAGAACACCTCGGCGGGCGTTCCGTCCATGACGAGTTTGCCGTCGGAGAGGACGACTATCCTGTCCGCCGGGACGGCCTCGCTCATGTGGTGGGTTATGAGCACCACGGTCATCCCCTCGGAGCGGCAGAGCCGCTCGATGGTGGCGAGCACCTCGCGCCGTCCGCTGGGGTCGAGCATGGCGGTCGGCTCGTCGAGCACTATGCACTCAGGGCGCATTGCGAGTATGCCCGCTATGGCGACGCGCTGCTTCTGCCCGCCGGAGAGCAGGTGCGGCGCGCGGTCTTTATATTCGTACATGCCGACGGCTTTTAGCGCCTCGTCGACCCGCTCGCGTATCTCCGCGGACGGCAGGCCGAGGTTCTCCGGCGCGAAGGCGACGTCGTCCTCGACTACGCTCGCGACAATCTGGTTGTCGGGGTTCTGGAACACGAGGCCGACGGTGCGGCGTATCTCGATGACGAGCTGCTCGTCGAGCGTGTCCATGCCTTTGACATAGACATGCCCGCCGCTCGGCAGGGCGATGGCGTTGAAGTGCTTGGCGAGCGTCGACTTGCCGGAGCCGTTGTGGCCCAGCACGGCGACGAAGCTGCCCTTTTCGACAGCGAGGTCTATGCCGTGCAGCACCTCGACCGCGCCGGCCTCCCCGGCGGCGACGCTGCTGGTGAGCGCCTCGGTGCGGAGCATATCCATGTTTTTCACCTCCCCCAGCGGCAGGCCGCGCCGCACGGCAGGCACAGCCCGCTCTCGCGCACGGGCAGGCCCAGCTCCTGGGCCTCGCTGCGGCCTCCGAATCTTTTGGTGAAAATGCTCTCGCTCAGGTATGTGAGCACCGAGGGGCTGAGCCCCGTGGTGTAGGAGTTGATGATGACGAAGAGCGGGTCGTCGGAGAGTACGCCCGACACCAGCTCGACGAAGGGCCAGAGGTTTTCCTCCAGCTTCCAGACCTCGCCGCCGGGGCCGCGCCCGTAGCTCGGAGGGTCCATGATTATGGCGTCGTAGCGCCGTCCGCGGCGGATCTCGCGCTCGACGAATTTGGCGCAGTCGTCGACGATCCAGCGGATTGGCCGGTCGGCGACGCCGGAGCTCTCGGCGTTCTCGCGCGCCCACTGCACCATTCCGCGCGCGGCGTCGACGTGGCAGACGCTCGCGCCCGCCGCCGCGCAGGCGACGGTGGCGGCGCCGGTGTAGGCGAAGAGGTTCAAAACGCTTATGGGGCGTCCGGCCTTTTCAATCATGTTCATGGCGAAATCCCAGTTTGCGCCCTGCTCGGGGAAGACGCCGGTGTGCTTGAAGTTCATGGGCTTTATGTTGAAGGTGAGCCTGTCGCCGTATTTAATCTGCCAGCGCTCGGGGAGGCTGCGCTTGTCCCACGCGCCGCCGCCGGTGTTCGAGCGGTTGTAGCGCGCGGAGTAGCGGAGCCAGCCGGGGTGACGCCTCGGCGTTCTCCATATCACCTGCGGGTCGGGCCGCACGAGGGTATAGTCGCCCCAGCGCTCGAGCTTCTCGCCGTCCGAGCAGTCGAGCACCTCATAATCCCGCCATTTGTCAGTTACCCACATAAGCAGCCTCCGAAAATTATACTATATCTATCGTAACATCGGATTATACCATCATTTCATGCGATGGTCAACATTTTGCGGGCATGGCTTTTGCCCTACGGTGTTTACTTTTCCCCCAAAACATGATAATCTAAAATCTGCGGCGTGATGCCGCTGATTCGGAGGGATTTCGAATGAGATACAGCTTTTTCGCGCTCATATCGCGCATGCGCTTCATCGCCCGCTGGGGGCTGATGCGCAACGTGACAAGAGAGAACATACAGGAGCACAGCCACATGGTCGCCTCGCTCGCGCACGCGCTCGCCGTCATCCGGCGCGACGTATTCGGC
>CALWXY010000129.1 GCA_944385595.1 uncultured Oscillospiraceae bacterium | reverse complement strand
AATACTAAAATTGAAATCTGTTTTTATTTTACCACGCCCGCTTTTGAATTTCAAGGAAAAGCCCCGCAAAAAAGCCTCGCAGAGTTCGCGGCCGCAGCCGCGAATAAATTCCAATCATTTTTTCCGCGGACATGCGCCGCGGAAAAAATACTTCTCAGGCCGCAAGCGTGCGAGCCGCAAGGCGAGTGCGACGCAGCGGCCTGCAATCCCCTTTCTGAAAGAAGGCGGTGCCTTCTTTCAGAAATATTAAAAGCGGGGCGCAGAGCGTCCCGCTTTTAAGCTTTTACTCGGCCTCGAACTCGTCCTTGCCGACGGAGCAGAGGGGGCAGACCCAATCCTCGGGCACATCGGCCCAGGCGGTGCCGGGGGCGACGCCGTTGTCGGGATCGCCGGCGGCCTCGTCGTAGACATAGCCGCAAACGGTGCAGACGTATTTCATATCGTAACCTCCTTAAAAATATAAGTCATCAGATCCGCTCGAAATCGGCGGCTCCGTGCTTGCAAAGCGGGCAGATAAAGTCGGGCGGCAGCTCCTCGCCCTCGTAGACGTAGCCGCAGATGCGGCAGCGCCAGCCGCCGGCCTTTTTGGCCTCCGGCCTGGGCTTTATGCTGCTGTGGTAGTAGGCGTAGCTCGCGCCCTCGGCGGCGGAGAACTCGCCGCCGTCGGTCATATCGGCGAGGAAGAGGGTGTGCGTGCCGAGATCGACGGTGTGGTAGACCCTCGCGGAGACAAAGCCGCAGCAGCCCTCGGTGACGGCGAGTATGCCGTTTTGGCAGCGGACGGTCTTGTCAAAATCCGCAAACTTGTCGGTATCGCGTCCGCTGGCGAAGCCGAAGCGCTTGAACAGCGAGAAATCGGCCTCCTGCGATATCAGCGAGACGTTGAAAGCGCCGGTGCGCATGATCATGTCGTGGGTGAAGTTAGCCTTGTTCACGGCGGCGGAGACCCTGACAGGCTCGCCCGTGACCTGGATGAAGGTGTTTATGATGCAGCCGTTGTCCCTGCCGTCCTCGCGCGCGGTGAGGACGTAGAGGCCGTAGCCTATTTTACGCAGAATTTTGCTGTCCATGCCTCACACTCCTTTCAGTTTACCATTATACAGCATGGCGCCCGCTTGTCCAGAATATTATGCGGCAAAAAGAGGAAAATTTTTTTCGCGTTCGACCGCGATTGACAAGCCCCGCAGGAATGGTGTATCATCATATATTATTTATTGTAAAGGATGACGTCAAATGGCAGATAAACAGCTCGTCCTCGTGCTGGACTTCGGCGGACAGTATAATCAGCTCATAGCCCGCCGCGTGCGCGAGTGCGGCGTGTATTGCGAGGTAAAGCCCTGCACGCTCCCGCTCGGGGAGATAAAAAAGCTCAGCCCCATAGGCATCATATTCACCGGCGGCCCCGCCAGCGTCTACGCGCCCGGCTCGCCCGATGTGGACGCGGATGTATTTGAGCTCGGCATACCCATACTCGGCATCTGCTACGGCTGCCAGCTCATAGCCAAGCACCTCGGCGGCCGCGTCATCGCCGCAACTGAGGATTCCGCCCGCGAGTACGGCAAGACCGAGACCTGGTTCGACACTGGCTGCTCCCTTTTCCGCGGCCTGCCCGAGCAGGGCATAAGCTGGATGAGCCACGGCGACTATATGGAGAAGGTGCCGGACGGCTTCTCCCTCGCCGCCCACTCCGAGGCCTGTCCCAACGTCGCCATCTGCGACGAGAGCCGCCGCTTCTACGGCGTGCAGTTCCACCCCGAGGTGAACCACACCGAGCACGGCATAGACATGATCCGCAACTTCCTCTACGGCCCCTGCGCCGCCCGCGGCGACTGGAGCATGGGCAATTATAAGGACACCGCCATCGAGGCCGTCCGCCAGAAGGTCGGCGGCGGCAAGGTGCTGCTCGCGCTGTCCGGCGGAGTCGACTCCTCCGTCGCCGCCGCGCTGGTCGCCGAGGCCGTCGGCAGCCAGCTCACCTGCGTGTTCGTCGACCACGGCCTCATGCGCCTCAATGAGAGCGACGAGGTCGAGGCCGCGTTCTCAAAATGGGATATAAACTTCATCCGCGTGAACGCCGAAAAGCTCTTCCTCGAAAAGCTCGCGGGCGTCGAGGAGCCTGAGCGCAAGCGTAAAATCATAGGCGAGGAATTCATCCGCGTGTTCGAGGCCGAGGCCAAAAAGATTGGCAAGGTCGACTACCTCGTCCAGGGTACTATCTACCCCGACGTCATCGAGTCCGGCGCGGGCAACGCGGCGGTGATAAAGAGCCACCACAACGTCGGCGGCCTGCCCGACTACGTCGACTTCAAGGAGATAATCGAGCCGCTGAGAATGCTGTTCAAGGACGAGGTGCGCCAGCTCGGCCGCGAGCTCGGCCTGCCGGAGTACCTGGTCATGCGCCAGCCCTTCCCCGGCCCCGGCCTCGCCATCCGCGTCATAGGCGATATCACAAAGCAGAAGCTCGACACGCTCCGCCTCGCCGACTACATATTCCGCGACGAGATCGCCAGGGCCGGTCTGGAGCGCACGATGAACCAGTACTTCGCGGCGCTCACGAATATGCGCTACGTCGGCGTCATGGGCGACGGGCGCACCTACGACTACGCCATCGCGCTCCGCGCCGTCGTGACCGACGACTTCAT
>CALWXY010000128.1 GCA_944385595.1 uncultured Oscillospiraceae bacterium | reverse complement strand
AAGCTTTTAAACGAGCAGGGCTACTACGTCGTCGGCGGCATTAACGGCGACTACTACAACACCTGGGATTTCCAGCCGCTCGGAATCGTCGTGAGCGGCGGCGAGCTGATCACCACCGACTCCGGCTTCCAGGGCGTCGGCTTCTACGAGGACGGCTCCGCCATCATAGGCAAGCCCGCCGTTGTCATGAAGGCTTCGTTCTCCGGCGAGACCTATCAGCTCGACGCCATGAACAAGGCCCGCCTCACCGGCTACACGCTCTATTCCTCCGACTACGCGGCAATGACCCGCAACTCCGAGCCGGGCTGGGATATTGTTCTCTCCCTGCCGGAGGATACCGTGATTACCACGAGCTGCGAGGTGGAGTTCACCGTCGAGGAGATTATCGAGAGCGAGGGCGCGGTGTCCATCCCCGACAGCAAGTACATACTCAGCCTGCCGGAGAGCGCCGACGAGTGGCGGCGCGGCGGCGTCGAGCGCCTCTCTGTCGGCGACACGGTGAAGCTCACCGTCACCTGCGCCGAGGGCTGGGAGGATGTCCAGTGGGCGGTCGGCACGCTGTACAGGCTCATCGAGGACGGCGAGATCTGCTCCGGCTTCGAGGCGGGCGCGGCCTCGCGCACCGCGGTTGGCGTCCGGGAGGACGGCTCGGTGATTTTCTACACCGTCGACGGCCGCCAGCCGGGTCTGAGCGTCGGCGCCAGCATGCAGCAGGTCGCCGAGCGGATGCAGGAGCTCGGCTGCGTCGACGCCGTTCTCATGGACGGCGGCGGCTCCACGACGCTCAACCTCGTGCGCCCCGGCGAGAGCGCCATATCGCAGATAAATTCCCCGTCCGACGGCAAGCAGCGCTCCGTCACGAACTACATCATGCTCGTCTCCACCGAGCTGCCCGACGGCGAGGCCGCGCGGCTTGTGCTCTATCCATACAGCGCCCGCCTGCTGCCCGGCGCGCAGCTCACGCCGGAGGTCAAGGCCACCGACTCCGTCGGCTTCGCGGTTCGCGCGCCGGAGAATGTGAGACTGTCGTCTGAGCTGGGCAGCTTCGAGAGCGGCGTGTTCACCGCCGAAAAGGCGGGCAATGGCGTCATCACCGCCTCGGCCTCCGGGCTTGAGAGCGGGGAGATGGAGCTGCTCGTCGTCGAGACGCCGGACAGCATCACCGTCTCCGAGCAGGAGAGCGGCAGAGAGCGCACCGAGCTGACCATGCTGGTCGGCGAGAGCATAGACCTTACGGCCTCCGCCGTGTATCAGCACCTGCCGCTCACCGTGCGCGACGAGTGCTTCACCTGGGAGGTCGAGGGCGAAATAGGCGAGATAGACGAACAGGGACTGTTCACCGCCGCCGAGACCCCGGGCGAGGGGAAGATCATCGTCACCGCCGGTGAGACTGTGGCGGAAGTGACCGTCAAGATAAGCTATCCCGCGGGCGTCTACTCCGACGTGGCCGAGGGGACCTGGTACTACGACGCCGTGAAGGCCATGGGCGAGCAGGGCTACATGACCGGCGTCACCGAGACGGAGTTCGCGCCCGACTCGAACATGACCCGCGCGATGTTCGTCACGCTGCTGTGGCGCATCGAGGGCTCGCCCGCGCCGGAGACCGAATCGGGCTTCGCCGACGTCGAGGCCGGCCAGTGGTACTCCGACGCCGTGGCCTGGGCGGCTGAGAACTCGCTCGTGAACGGCTACGACGCGCAGACCTTCGGCATCTCCGACAGCATAAGCCGCGAGCAGATGGCAGCGCTGCTCATGCGCTACGCCGCGTGGAAGGGCGAGGACGTCGCCTCCGAACAGAGCCTCGACGTCTTTGCTGACCGCGATTCCATCAGCGATTACGCCGTCGACGCCGTGCGCTGGGCGGTGGAGCGCGGGCTGATAAAGGGCATGAGCGACACCGAGTTCGCGCCCAAGGGCACGGCCAGCCGCGCCCAGGTCGCCGTGCTGCTGGATAGATTTCTGGCGGGATAAAAATTATAAATGCCTCGCAGAGTTCGAGTCCGCAGACTCGAAAAAAGTCGAATCATTTTCTCCCGCGACATGTGCGCGGGAGAAAATTCTTTTCAGGCCGCAAGTGTGCGAGCCAAAGGCGAGTGCGCGCCGCGGCCTGCAGCCCCCTGTCGAAAAAGGCGCAGCCTTTTTCGACAGGCAAAGCGCCGCTTTTTCGTCCTTGAGAAAAATATGAGTTTGTGCTAAGATTGCGGCGAAAGGGTGTTTTTTCATGGCTGAATCCATAGGGGAGAGGCTCCATGTCTCCACCGTCGCTTCCGACGCGCCTGAGACGGCGGAGGAATTCGGCCTCGGCCTTGAGATAGCGGATTTCTGCACCGCCTCGAACCTCGACGGCGGCCCCTACGCAGAGCGCGGCCTGCGCCTGATGGGGCTGGGGCGGCGCATCGCGCTGGAGTGCATGTCCGCGCGCGGCTCGGCGCTCTGGCTTTCTGAAAGGGGGTTTCTGGCATGAAGGTGCTGAGAGCATTCCTCATGTCCTTTTCCATGTTCTGCTCAATACCATGCCCCATC
>CALWXY010000127.1 GCA_944385595.1 uncultured Oscillospiraceae bacterium | reverse complement strand
TCTGCGTCCACGGAATCTGGAACACCGTGCCCATGCTGACTCGCACGGCGCGGCGGTAGAGCGGGTCGCAGCAGGACGGCGTGACCAGCACGGCGTCCATACCGAGCGCCGCGGCGGAGCGGAAGATTGCACCGACGTTGGTGGCGTCGGTGATGTTCTCGAGCACGGCAATGCGCCGCGCCCCGGCGCAGAGCTCCTCAAGGCCGGGCAGCGCCGGACGGCGCATCTCGCAGAGGACGCCGCGCGTCAGCGTGTAGCCGGTGAGGCCGGCCAGCACCTCCCTGTCAGCTGTGTATACCGGCAAATCGGCGTATGCCTCCGGCAGCAGCTCATCTATCCACGCGAGGTGCTTGCGCTCGGTGAGAAACGAGAGCGGGCGGCAGCCCGCTGCGAGCGCCGAGGCGATGACCTTGGTGCTCTCGGCTATAAAGATGCCGCTCTCCGGCTCAAGCCTGCTGCGGAGCTGGGCGTTGGTGAGCTGGGAATAGGCGCGCAGCTCCGGGGCGTCAAGCCCCGCTATCTCAATTACTCTCATTCGCCCTCCCCTTTCCGGAGTTTATGAACACATAGCTGTCGGCGCCGGAGTGCTCCGGCGAGAACTCATAGCCGAGCCGCGCGAAAGCGCGCATGGCCTCCGGGGCTTCGGCGCCGGTCTCGGCGAGAAAGCGCACCATCTCGCCGCGCGCCATTTTGCAGAGCGTGCCTTTTTCGACGACCTTGCCGCCAATCTCCTCGCCGAACACGCAGCTCACCACCCTCGCCTCGCCGGAGTGCCGGGTGAGGCAGAGGCTGTACTCTTTGGACGCGAGGTCGACTATGCAGCTGCTCTCGGCGAGCAGCCGCGCGGCGATATCGCCGCTCCAGTAGCCGTAGAGGTCTTTGGCTCCACCGGCGGCGAGCCGAGCCTGCATCTCGAGGCGGTACGGCGCGACGCCGTCGAAAGGCCGCAGCACGCCGTAGAAGCCGGAGAGTATGCGAAGGTGAGCCTGAATGTACTCGAACTCGTCCTGCGTGAACACGCCGGGAGCCATGTACTGATACTGTATGCCCACATAGGAGAGTATCGCGGGGGTGAGGTTCCGGCGCAAATCCGTCTCGTGCAGCTGCTCGAAGCTGCGGCGGGCAATGGCGTCGCTGCAGTTCCAGAGCTTTTTCAAATCGTCGTAGTCCATGCCGAGCAGCGCCGCGCGCAGCTCCTCCGCCCTGTCGATGAAATGCGGCAGGCCGCGCCACGCGAGCGAGTCGGTGTCGACGCGCATTTTCTTGGCCGGTGAGATGATTATGAGCACAGGACTTATTCCCCCGCCAGATATGCCAGCACGTCGACGGCGTTTGAGTCGGGCTTGACCTTGGGCATGGCCTTTTCGATGACGCCGTTCTCGTCGATGACGTAGGTCGAGCGCACGACGCCCATGCTGACCTTGCCGTAGAGCTTTTTCTCCTGCCAGACGCCGTAGGCCTGGATGGCCTGAAGCTCCGGGTCGGAGAGCAGCAGGAACGGCAGCTCGTATTTCTGAGCGAATTTCTTGTGCGAGGCGGCGGAGTCCTTGCTTATGCCGATGACGACGGCGTTTTTGCCCTCCAGCTCCGCATTGAGCGCGGCAAAGCCCTGCGCCTGACGCGAGCAGCCGGGGGTGTTGTCCTTGGGGTAAAAATACAGGATGACTTTTTTGCCCCTGAAATCCGAGAGGCTGACGGCGTTGCCGTCCTTGTCGCTGAGGGTGAAATCAGGCGCTTTTGTTCCGACTTCGAGCATGTTGCTCCTCCTTTACTGATTATCGGGTGTGATTGCGACTTTCATGACGCCGTCGCGGCGGGCCTCGAACAGCTCGTAGGCCTCGGCTATGCGGCTGAGCGGATAGCTGTGGGTGATGAGCGGAGTGGTGTCGAGCTTGCCTTCGGCTATGAGGCGCAGCGTCTCGGCGCAGTTGCAGCCGTCGACGCCGCCGGTTTTGAAGGTGAGATTTTTGCCGTACATATCCGGCAGCGGCAGGGTCTGCGCGCCGTCGTACAGTGCGACGACGGTGACGACGGCGTTCGGCCGCGCGAGCTGCCACGCCATGCGGAAGCTCTCCGGCGTACCGGCGACCTCCATGACGCAGTCCGCGCCGCCGTGGGCGCTGAGCCTTGCCAGCAGAGACTCCGCACTGTCGGGGCGCGCCGTGTGCACCTCCGGCCAGCGCTCTCGGACAAACTCGAGGCGGCTCGCGTCGGCGTCGCAGACGACGATATTCGCCGGTGAATACAGCCGCGCGCACTGCATGGCGCATATGCCCGTGGGGCCGGCGCCTATGACGAGCACGGTGTCGCCGGGGCGGATTTCGGATATCTTCGCCGCCCAGTAGCCGGTGGCGAGAACGTCGCCGACGAGCAGGGCCTGCATATCCGAGACGCCGTCGGGTATGCGGTTCAGCCCCTGGTCGGCGTATGGGACGCGGACGTATTCCGCCTGGCCGCCGTCAATGCGGCAGCCGAGCGCCCAGCCGCCGTTTTCGTCGGTGCAGTTGTTGACCCAGCCGTTTTTGCAGAAAAAGCAGCTGCCGCAGAAGGTCTCGACGTTCACGGTCACCCTGTCGCCGGGCCTGAGGCCGGTGACGGCCTTGCCCAGCTCCTCGACGACGCCGACCATCTCGTGCCCGACGGTGATGCCGGGTACGGCGCGAGGCACGGAGCCGTGCTTTATGTGCAGGTCGCTGGTGCATATGCTGCTGAGCGTGACTTTGACTATGGCGTCGCGCGGGTGCAGCGGCTTCGGTTTGGGCTTTTCGATAAGCTCGAAGCGCCCCGGCGACATGTATGTGTATGCGAGCATGTTCAGTCCCCCTCGATAATTATAAGCTCTGATTCGTGTGCGGTCAATCAGCGCGCGAGACTGAGCTTGCGGGCTTTCAGCGCCGCCGATATGGAGAGGCGCACCGTCCTCCCGCTCTCGAACGCCACGTTGGCGATGTCGCCGCTGCGAGACAGTATGACGCCCTCGCCGAACGAGCCGTGGCGCACCCTCGCGCCGGGGACGTAGCCCCCGGTGTCCGGAATCGCGCGCGGCTTCGGCGCGAGCGGCGCGGCGCGCAGCTTCCTGCCCTGCGGCTCGGCGGGCTTTTCCCGGGGAAACAGCTCTTCGGAGAATGTTGACGGCATGTCCTGCTTTTTGAATGTGATGACGTCCAGCTCGTTTTTTGCCCTCGTCATCCCGACATAAAACAGCCTGCGCTCCTCCTCGTAGGCGTCCAGCTCGTCCTGAGGTGCGCCCGCGCCCGGCACGGCCTTGGGCAGCAGCCCATCGGCGACGTCCATGAGCACGACGCGGTCGTACTCAAGCCCTTTGCTGGAGTGTATGGTCGAGAGAATGAACGGGCAGCGGCTCTCGCCGGAGCCGCGCCTTACTATGGTTTGCAGCTCTTCCAGCCGCTCGAGCAGGCGCGCGGGGCTTGGCTCCATCGCGCCGAGCGCCTCGAGCAGCTCCGCCTTGGTGAGGTCGCCGCCCCTGTCCTCCAGATATGAGCCGTAGCCCATGAAGTGGACTATGCGGTAGACCGCCCTGTCGGCGCTGTCGCCGAGCAGATTCGCGAGGTGCGTGCGCAGCGCGAGGCACTGGCGCTTCGTCCAGCCGGAGACGCCCGGCATGGCGGCGATGCGCTCAAATATGGTGGCGCTCTCATACTCCGCGCCGTCCGCCGCCTCCAGCGCCGCGGCCTTGCTCACTCCGGAGGAGAGCTTGTAGTAGATATTCAAAAACAGCTCGCCGTTTTTCGGATTCATGGCGAAGCGGATGATGTCGCTTATATCGCGCACGACGCGGTTGCTGAAAAACAGGCTGTCGAGCTGGCGGCTGCGGTACGGCATGCCGAGGCGCTCAAGCCTGTCGATGAGCGGGATGGCGCTGTCGTTGTCGCGGTAGAGTACAGCCGTCTCTCTGCCGCAGCCGCGCGCCATACTGCAGAGCAGCGAGTACTGCTGCTGGCGGTCAAAGACCTGTATCTCCCGCACTTCCCCGCCGCCGCGCGCCGCGCGCATCTGCTTGGGGCGGCGGCTGCGGTTTTTCTGTATGAATTCGTCGGCCATGCGGACTATGGCCTCGCCGGAGCGGTAGTTGCGCTCCATGTACAGAACCTTCGCGTCCGGGTATACGCTGTCGAAGCCGGTGAGCGCCTGCGGATACGCTGCGCGGAAGCCGTATATGCTCTGATCCTCGTCGCCGACCATGAAGATATTGCGGCTGTGAGAGGCCAGCAGGCGGATGACCGAGTGCTGGATTTTGGAGGTGTCCTGCGCCTCGTCGACGCAAAAGTGGCTGTATCTCGCCTGAAAATCGGCGAGTATATCGGGGTATTGCAGCAGTATGCGCCGGGCGTAGACCATCTGGTCGTCGAAATCCATCAGCCGCCTCTCGCGCAGCAGCTTGCAGTAGGCGCGGAACAGCGGCGGGAAGTCGACGCCCTCGACCTCCACGCTCTCCAATTCTTTGTCGGTGAGCATCTGGTTTTTGGCGTAGGTCAGCGCGGTCTGGGCGGCTTTTATCGCGCTCTCCGAGACAAACTCGCGGCTGCGCGAGCGCAGCAGCTCGGCGACTATGGCGCTTTTGCGCGCACCGTCCTCCAGAAGGTCGAAGGCGCTGCGCCCGAGCTTGCGCTCGTAGTGGCGGATTATGCGGCTGCACACGCCGTTAATCGTGCGGAACTCAAGGCGCTGCGCCTCGTCATCGCCGAAAATCACGGCGTAGCGGCTTCGCATGTCGCGCTCGGCGGCGACGGTGTAGGTCATTGTGAGTATGCGCTCCGGCGCTATGCCGCGCACATGCAGCATATAGCCGAGCCTTGTCACCAGCGTGGTCGTCTTGCCGCTGCCGGGCACGGCGAGCAGCAGCGCGGGGCCGTCCACGGCCTGCACCGCGGCCTCCTGCTGCTCGTCGAGCACCACGGGGTATTCGCTTTTGAAGCGTGAGAAATCCATCGCCGTCTCCAAACATCGTGATAGCGACTATTATATCCCCCGCCGCGCACTCCGTCAACGAAGAAAAGCCGCCGGAAGGCAGAGCCTTCCGACGGCTGAGAGCGGTTATCAATCGGCAAACAGGGACGCGGGGTCGGCGTACTCGCCGTCCTTTTCCAGCCCGAGGTGGAGATGCGCGCCGGTGCTGTAGCCGGTGTTGCCGACGGAGCCTATCTGCTCCCCGGCCTCGACGGCGTCGCCGGCGGCGACGGCAATCTCACTCATCTGGGCGTAGAGTGTGACGAGGCCGTCGGAGTGCTCGATTCGCACAAAGTTGCCGCGATTGACGTCAAAGCCAGTCTCAAGCACGGTG
>CALWXY010000126.1 GCA_944385595.1 uncultured Oscillospiraceae bacterium | reverse complement strand
GCGCTCATAAACGCCAGGCCTCGTAAGGTTCTGAACTTCCATTCTGCTCAGGAATTATGGGACTTCGAGCTTAATTCCTGTTGCACTTAGTTTGACAATTCACTCCAAGTTTATAACTGCGCGCCCTTTCGCGCGAATACAAAAGCACCTGCCTCTGTGGCAGGTGCTTTCTGATTTGGGGGCGATAGACGCAGGCATTGATAACTTGTCTGAAGGTCAAGGCGTCCATGCGAGGGGCTTATTTGATAACTATTGCAAAATCGAGCGCCGGAGCGAAGCGGGGTGGCGCGGTCGTGGGTGAGAGCGCTATACGAATTCCCTTTACAGCCGCTCTACAGAGAGCTGGTACTGAGATACGCGGGCGGCTTCCTAACGAAAACCTGAAACTACAAAACGACGCGGAGTCTGGCGACCCCGCGTGTTTTCTTTTGGGAAGCGTGAAACCCGTTTTCTTTTACAAAAGAAAATGGGTTTCACATCGTATTCTTCACCCAATCAGCAGGCTGGCGAGCTCGGCGGCTTCGCCGCGAGTCGCTCCCGCCTGCGGGCGGAACAGCTCCACGTCGTTCCTCGAGAGTACCCCCGCGCCGCGCAGCGCCGCTATAGCGCCGCGCGCCCAGGAGCTCACGCGGTCGTCGTCCGCGTAGCGGAGCGCGAACTCGCCGCTCTCGCCGGAGAGACCCGCAGCGCGGGCCGCGAGGCACCAGAGCTGCTCGCGCGTCAGCGTCTCAGAGGGGCGGAAGCTCCCGTCCGGGTAGCCCTCAATCAGAGAGCGCTCCGACGCCCAGGCCACGGCGGAGGCATACCACGCGCCGTCGGCGCAGTCTGTAAACTGCGCGCCGCCATCCGTCTCCGGGCAGCCCGCCGCGCGCCACAGCAGCGCCGCGCACTCGGCGCGCGTGAGCGTCCGCTCCGGGGCGAGACTGCCGTCCGGGTCGCCCTCCATTCTGCTGAGCGACCTGAGCTTCATGAGCTCCGGGTACGCCCAGTGGTTTTCGATGTCCGCCTCGTCGAAGCCGCGCGCGGCGGAGGCCGGTATGCTGCGGAACACCTCGCCGTCGGCGGGGGTGATGCCGCGCAGGCGCATAAGCTCCGCGACGGTGACGAACTCGAAGCCCTTCTCGCGCAGCTTATCTATCGCCGTGAGGGCGGCGTTCACGTCGTCGAGCCCCTTGAAGTCGTGGAGAAGTATGATGTCGCCGTCGCGTGCGTTTTTGACGATGTAGCTCGCGAGATTCTCGGCGCTGTAGGGCTTGGGCGCGTACCAGCCGGGGTCCATGCTCCAGAGTATGACGGGCGCGCCCGCGGCGGCGCAGACGCGCTCGCTGGTGTCGCCGTATGGCGGGCGGAGCATGTAGTCGCCCTCGCCGAGTATGCGCTTGAGGGCGTCGGTGGTTTTGCTAAGCTCTGAGCGCAGCTCGGCGTCGGAGAGCTGGCTCAGGTGGGGGTGGCTGTAGCTGTGCGAGGCGATCTGATGCCCCTCGGCGGCGGCGCGGCGCACGACGTCGGCGTTTGCCTCGATGATGGTGCCGTGGGGGTCGGTGAGCGAGTTGCCCATTACGAAAAATGTGCACTTCACGCGGCGCTCGGCGAGGCCGTCGAGCAGCGCGGGGGTGTATTTTGTGCTGGGGCCGTCGTCGAAGGTGATGGCGATGAGGCCGCCGGTGGTCTGGGCGGCGGCGGCCGGCGCGGCGGCGAGCAGCATCATCGCCGCCGCGAGGGCGATAGTAAGCAGCTTTTTCATAATCTCCACCTCTTAATAAGTCTCCCCAGATTTGGGGGACGTATTTGCGGAACCATTTTTCTTTTAGAAAGAAAAAGGGTTCCGCCCCTCCAAAAAGAAATCTTTTTTGCGCGTATCCGCGTCTCAAGCGCCGCCGATACGGCGCCGTTCCAAATTGAAGAGCGCTCAGTCCCACTCCGCGCCACGAGGCGCTCGCTGTGGGAGGAATTCGACAAATTTCTACGCCGACTAAGGGGCGCCTAATGCCAACAGAGTTGCTAACTTTCTCGCGCCGACAGACGCAGGCATTGATAACTTGTCTGAAGGTCAAGGCGTCCATGCGAGGCGCTTCGAATGCAACTGATGCAAAATCAGCGCCGGAGCGAAGCGGGGTGGCGCGGTCGGGGGTGAGAGCGCTATACGAATTCCCACTACAGCCGCTCTACAGACGACGGTGCTCGGATACGCGCAAAAAAGATTTCTTTTTGGAAGCGCGAAACCCTTTTTCTTTCTAAAAGAAAAATGGTTTCGCATCCCGCGTCCCCGCCGCGCTGGCTGTAATAAAAAATCGCGGAGACTTTCGTCCCCGCGATTTGTTGTTTACGCCTCGCCGCGCTCGCGGAGCGCATCCTTGCGGCTGAGATTGACCCTGCCGCGGTCGTCTATCTCGGTGACCTTGACCCAGGTCATGTCGCCGACGTTGAGCACGTCCTCGACCTTCTCGGTGCGCTTGAACTCGAGGTCCTTGATGTGAATCATGCCGTCCTTGCCCGGGGCAAGCTCGACGAAGGCGCCGATCGGGATGATGCGGACGACCTTGCCGTAGTACAGCTGGCCGACCTCCGGCTCGAACACGATGTTCTCGATGGTCTGGCGCGCGGCGCGGCAGGCCTCGATGTCCTCGCTCGCGATGAAGACGGTGCCGTCGTCCTCGATGTCGATTTTGCAGCCGGTGTCGGCGGTGATCTTCTGGATGACCTTGCCGCCGGAGCCGATGACCTCGCGGATTTTGTCGGGGCTGATCTTCATCTGAATCATCTTCGGCGCGGAGGCGGCGAGCTCGTGTCTCGGCTCGGAGATGACGGGGAGCATAATCTCGTCGAGAATCTTGATGCGCGCCTCGCGGGTAATCTCGAAGGCGTTCTTGACGATTTCGTGCTTGAGTCCGTCGTTTTTGAGGTCCATCTGGATGGCGGTGATGCCCTTCTTGGAGCCTGCGACCTTGAAGTCCATCTCGCCGTGGAAGTCCTCGACGCCCTGGATGTCGATGAAGGTGGTCCAGTCGTCGCCGTCCTGAATGAGGCCGCAGCTGATGCCGGCGACGGGGGCCTTGATGGGGACGCCCGCGTCCATCAGGGCGAGGCAGCTCGCGCAGATGCTGCCCTGGGAGGTGCTGCCGTTGGAGGAGAGCACCTCGCTCACGACGCGGATGGTGTAGGGGAAGTCCTCAACCGAGGGGATGACGGCCTCGAGCGCCTTCTCGGCGAGGGCGCCGTGGCCGTACTCACGTCTGCCGGTGCTGCGGCTGCCGCGCGCCTCGCCGACGGAGTAGGACGGGAAGTTATAGTGGTGCATGAAGCGCTTGGTGTCCTCCTCCCAGATGGTGTCGAGCTTCTGGGCGGCGGAGAGGGTGTTGAGCGTGGCGACGGAGAGCACCTGCGTCTGGCCGCGGGTGAAGAGGGCCGAGCCGTGCACGACGGGCAGCACCGCGACCTCCGCGCCGAGCGGGCGAATCTGGTTCATGGCGCGGCCGTCGACGCGCTTGCCCTGAAGCAGCCAGGCCTTGACTATCTTCTTCTGGAGCTTATAGGTGATCTCCTCGAGGTACTTGTCCATCTCGGGGTGATCCTCGAGGTAGAGCTCGTGCCAGTGGTCGATGAGCTTGTTCCAGCGCTCCTCGCGGACGTTCTTGTCGTCGGTGTCCATGGCGTCCCTGGCCTCGTCCATGGTGTCGGCGCAGATTTTGTCGAACAGCTCCTGGTCGAAGGCGGCGTGCTCGTACTCGAACTTGGGCTTGCCGATCTCGGCGACCATCTTGTTTATAAGCTCAATGACGGGGCGGATGACCTCGTGCGCCTTGACGATGCCCTCGTACATGATGTCCTCCGGAATCTGGTCCGCGGCGGCCTCGATCATGACGACCTTCTTGTGGGTGGCGGCGACGGTGACGGTCATCTTATTGGTCTCGCGCTCGGCC
>CALWXY010000125.1 GCA_944385595.1 uncultured Oscillospiraceae bacterium | reverse complement strand
GAATTACGCCGACGGCGTACATGATGAGCTGCGGTACGGTGATTGAAAGCAGCCCTTCGACGAGAAAGTCAAACGACAGTGACATGTTTCTCCTCCTCCTAAAGATTTACAATAAAAGACCTGTGCTCTTATACAGAACACAGGTCTGGTCGTTTAAGACAAAGCCAGGATGCGGAACATCCATGCTGTTGGCGATGTCACGCGCAATAGCGCGCCGACTACTCCCCTTTTCCAGATAATTATATATCAGGATAATGTCGGGTGTCAAGCATAGAAATTGTTTAGGGCAATTTTTTGCCGCATTTGGGGCAGAACTCAAAGCCCTCGCCGAGCTTTTCGCCGCAGTAGGGGCAGAAGCGGAATTCGCCGCCGCGCGGCGGCTGGGGACTCTCAGAGCTGGCGAAGCGCTCGTTCCAGGGGTCTGCTTCCTCGCTGCTGTCGACTATGTCGAATGAGGAGTAGCGGTTCTTTGAGGTGGCGTTTTTGAAGTTGTAAACCGCCTGGACTATGCCCATTATTATAAAGACGACGCCGAAGAGCGGGAAGAAAAACGGCGCGCCCATGCTGGCGGCGAAAAAAGTCCAGATAATGCCGAAGATGACGGCGAATACCGACGAGATGCCGCCCATCATTGAGGGGCCGCGGCCGGGCTTTACACTTTTCATACAAAACCTCCTGCTGAGAGACTGAATAAATTATACAGCATTTGATGGCGCAAATCAACATTGGCTGTTGCAATCGCGCGCGAATCTGATATAATCAAACCCGGCTGTAAAAAAAGGGGGGAGTCCGGGCCGGCAGCCATGCGCTCAGCGAGCGCGACTCATGTTCAGCCCAAATGCGGGCTTAAATTTTATAGCGCAGGCATTGTCCTGTGGGTCATGCGGAGCAAAGCTCCACGTACTTGTATAAAACAACATGAGCGTATTAAAAGTAGAGAGTTACTATATAGACGCAGTCAGAAAACGACCGGAAATTGGATAAATAAAGTGCGGGGCCCCAAGGCCCCTAAGAATAAATAATACAATAAAGGCGGTATGTTGATTACAGGTACAATTTATTTTTGAAAGGGTAGGATACCATGAAAAAATTGATTGTATTGTTTGCAGTGTTTTGCCTTGTCCTCGCCGGCTGCTCCGGCGCGGCGGAAAGCAGCCCCAGCGCGGAGCCGGAGGCTGAGCGTCCGAGCGGGAACTATACCGACGAGATGAAGATAGCATACAGCTGCGACCTCGACGAGGAATATGGCGCCGACAGCGTTGAGCGCGCCGGCGACCATGTCGACAGCCCCTATTTCAGCACGCTGGACTTCTACAACATGGAGTCTAACGACACGCTGACCATACTCAGCAATTTCAAGACCCAGCAGCAGACCAGCGAGTGGAGCTGCGGCGTCTCGAGCGCGCTGATGGTGCTCAACTGGTATGACGCGCTCGGCGACTACAACGAGGAGAGCCTCGCGCAGTTCCGCGACAACGGCCTGACTCCCGAGGCGACCAGCCTCAAACAGCTCATAGAGATATTCGAGGGCGTTGGCGGCTTCGACCTCTACAGCACCTTCGACTGTGCCGACACCGTGTACGACGTGTTCACCTTCGACTTTATCCAGGAGAACCTCGCCGCGGGCAAACCCATAATGATAGGCTGGAACGACTGGGGCGGCCACTGGCAGGTCATCATCGGCTATGACACCATGGGCACCGAGACCACCCAGGACGACGTCATCATAGTCGCCGACCCCTACGACACCACCGACCACAATCAGGACGGCTACGGCGTCTACGGCGCGGAGCGCTTCCTGTATAACTTCACCTTCTATAACTTCTTCGACGGGGAAGACCTGAACGACATGTGCTTCCTCGTGGCGGAGCCTCAGCAGTAAAAGCGGCCCGGCCCGGCGCCCGGCAGCTGAGACAACGCGCAGCAAAAACCGGCATGGCTTCCGCCATGCCGGTTTTTTATACTTCTATGCTTCGCCGCAGCGCTCGGCGAGCCGGGCTAACTCGCATGAGGCGGCGAATTCGCAGCTGTCGTGGCCGCTGCTCATGGAGACGAGGCGCTCGCCGTCTGGCGTGTCCTCGTACTCGCAGAGGACGCGGCGCATCATGTCGCCGGCGCGGCAGAAGCCGGAGAGAAAGCGCTCGTCCGCGCTCATTTGTGTTGCGCCCCGGCGACGGAGTAGACGCCGGAGGCTCCGGCGCACATGTCTTTCAAGTCCTCGCTGAGATACATCTCGGCGGCGAGAAAGGCTATGCTGCGGCCGAGCTTGGTGAGCCGCGCGAGGACATATACATCGTCACCGGCGCGGATGGGGCGCATGAAGTCCACGTCCATGGATATGGTGGGTGTGAAGGTCTGCGACACGGTGGCGACGAGAGTGCCCATGGCGTTGTCGAAGATGGTGGCGATGATGCCGCCGTGCAGACCTCCGGCGGGGTTGCACAGCCATGACTCCGGCTTGAAGCAGAAGAGGGCCTCGGCCTTTTCGGTGCTGCAGCGGATAAAGCGCGGCTCAATCGCGGCGCTGAGGCGCTCCATGGAGGCTCGGTTCTCCGGCCTGATGGCAGCGCCGAGCCGCGCTGAGAGCTGTTCGTCGGTATAATTGCTGATGGTCATTGTATTTCTTCTCCTTTGAGGCGGCCCAGGAGGGCGGCTCCAATTATGCCCGCGTCGTTTCCGAGCCTGGCGCGGACGAGCTCTGCGCGCACATCGCAGTCGCGCGCGTAGCCCTCCTCGGCGAGAATGGCGCGCACCGGCGCGAGCAGGCGCTCGCCCTGCGCGGAAATGCCGCCGCCTATGCAGATAAGCTCCGGCTGGAAGATGTTCACGAGATTCGTGAGGCCGCAGGCGAGATAGCTGGCGTAGCGGCCGAATACGCGCCCGGCGCCGGAGTCTCCGGCGTCCATGGCGAGGAAGATGGTGCGCCCGTCGACCCCGCCGCGCTCTGCGGCTATGGCGGCGCACTGAGAGTTGGGGGCGCTGTCGATGTACTCGCAGCAGTCGCGAATCAGCGCGGTGGCGGAGGCGTAGGTCTCAAAGCAGCCGCGGCGCGAGCAGGCGCAGAGCCTGCCGCCGTACTCTATGACCATGTGCCCCAGCTCGACGCCGCAGCCGTTCGCGCCGCGGAAGAGGCGCCCGTTCTCGACGAAGCCGCCGCCGACGCCGGTGCCGATGGTGACGCACAGCAGCGACTTCGCGTCCCTGCCGCAGCCGACGAGATACTCGCCGACGGCGGCGCAGTTGCCGTCGTTCTCGACGAACACGGGCAGACCCATGCGCTCGGACAAAAGCTTTGCGAGCTGCACGTTTTTCATGCCGAGATTGCAGGCGTATGAGACGACGCCCTCGGGGTAGATGGTGCCGGGCACGCCGACGCCGAGGGAGTCAATGTCGCTCACGGAAAGCCCCGCGTCGGCGAGGCTCTGCTCGCAGGCCCCGGCGATGGCGGAGATGATGCTGCCCGTGCCGCGCGGGGTGGGGCGGCTCAGCTTGCCGGAGAGATTGCCGCCGGCGTCGGAGATGCCGACGGCTATGTTCGTGCCGCCGAGGTCGACGCCCAGATACAGTTTCCTGTCATTCATCCTCAGATAGCTCCTCCCATTCAGTGTAGAGAGCCTCGAGCTTCGACTCCGCCCCGGAGCGCAGCTCGCCGAGCTCCATGAGTTTTTCGTAATCGGTGGCGAATTCCTCGAGCTGCCTGTCTAGCTCCGCTATGGCCTCCTCGGCCTTTGCGATTTCGCGCTCGAGCTTTGCAATCTGCTTTTCGCGGCTGCCGGGGCTCTGGCGGCGCTGGGGCTTTTCCTTCTTGCGCTCGACGGCCCTGGCCGTCTGCATAAGCGAGAGCTGGCGGCTTTTGTACTCGTTGTAGGCGGCGAGGTCGCCGCGGAAATCGATGAGTCTGCCGTCCTCCAGCGCCCAGATGCGCGTGGCGAACTCCTGTATGAAATAGCGGTCATGCGAGACGAATATGAGCGCCTCCTCGTATTCCTCGACGGCGTCCTCTATCCACTCGCGGCTGGCGATGTCGAGGTGGTTGGTCGGCTCGTCGAGAATCAGGAGATTTATCTCGCCGCGCATCAGCATACACAGCCTCAGGCGGCTGCGCTCGCCGCCGGAGAGGGCGCTGACCGGCTTGAACACGTCCTCGCCGGAGAAGCCGAATGCGCCGAGCCTGTCGCGCGCCTGCTGGGGCGTGCACTTTTCGCTGTAGAGCATGGTGTCGAGCAGGCTGCGGTTGGGGTAGTCGAAGCTCACGACCTGCGGCAGATACGCCGCCCTGACCGACGGCCCGCGACGAATGCGCCCGGCGTCGGGCGTCTCCTCGCCGACTATGAGCTTCACAAGCGTCGACTTGCCGGTGCCGTTGTCGCCGATTATGCCGATTCGCTCGCCGCCCGCGACGGTCAGCTCCAGATTGGAGAAGAGCGTGCGCCCGTCGTAGGACTTTGTAAGGCCGTCGATGACGAGCACATCGTCGCCCTCGAAGCCGCGCTCGGCGAATTTGAGGTGCAGCTTTTTGTCCTGTCTGGGCTTGCCGGTCTTCTCCATGCGCTCAATGCGTGAGCGTATGGCCTGCGACTTTTTCATCAGCGCCTGGTTGCCGGTGCCCCACTGGTAGAGACGGCGCGCGGCCTCGTCGAGGCGCTTTATCTCCTTTTGTTCTTTCTCGTACTTTTTGAGCTGTTCCTCGTAGCGGCGCAGGCGCTCGGCGGCGTAGAAGCTGTAGTTGCCGCTGTAGAACTCGGCCTTGCCGTCCTGAATCTCGATGGCGCGTTTGATGACGCGGTCAAGGAAATAGCGGTCATGCGAGACGGCCAGCACAGTGCCGTGGAAGGAGTCGAGATATTCCTCAAGCCACTCCGTCGCGCGCAGGTCGAGGTGGTTGGTAGGCTCGTCGAGCAGCAGTATGTCCGTGTCCTCGAGTATGAGACGCGCGAGGTTCACGCGGGTTTTCTCGCCGCCGGACAGCTCGTCGAATGGCTGGGCGCGCATTTTTTCAGATATCTCAAGGCCGTTTGCGACCTTGGAACGCTCTGTGTCCATGGTGTAGCCGCCGCGCGCCTCAAATTCGGCGGAGAGACGGTCATACTCGCGCATGACGCTGTCGGAGCTGTCGTGAGCCATGCGCTCGGTCAGCTCGGCCATGCGGCGCTGGATGTCGTAGAGCGGACGGTGCGCCTCCTTGAGCACGTCCTCCGTGGTGCAGCCGGCGGGGTAGACGGGAATCTGCGACATGAGGCCGATGCGCTTGCCGGGCGCGGTCATAATCTGCCCCTCGTCGTAGCCAATCTCGCCGACGAGTATGCGCAGCAGAGTGGTCTTGCCGCAGCCGTTGCGCCCGAGTATGCCGACGCGCTCGCCGCTGTTGATCTCAAAGCTCAGCCCGTCGAGCAGGTTGTTTCCGACCTCGAACGATTTGACGAGGTCTTTGACCGATATGTCTATCAAGAGTTATCACTTCCAGTTGCGCTGTCTTCTGGTAAGACAACTGCGTAGTAGTCGTAGTCGAGAATCGCAGCCGACCAGGTGAATGCGTCGGCCACGCGCCCGGAGAGCATGGAGGCGACGTAGTTTTCGGGGATTTCCGCGCCCTCCGCCGGATAGAATGTGCCGCTCAGGGCGTCGTAGCGCCCAAGCTCGCTTATAAAGCTGCGGTTTGCGAAGATGACCAACCCCTCGCTGTCGGAGAGGATGTCGCGCCCGGCGAGCAGGCGCGAGTCGTACTCAAGGCCGAAGAGATTCGCGAGCGTCGGCATGATGTCGGCGGCGTAGCAGTATTTGTCGACCTCGATGGGCTTACGCATATCGCCGCTCCAGATTATGAGCGCGCTGCGGTAGAGCTCGAAGGCGGCGTCAACCTCGTGTCCGCGTATCTCGGAAATCTCCGAGTTCGTAAGACCATAGGGATAGTGGTCGCCGGAGATGACGATGACGGTGTCCTCAAGCTTCCCGGCCTCGTCGAGCCGCTCTATCAGCTCCTGCACGGCGAGGTCGAACTCCATGTTGCAGGCGATATACGCCCGGCAGTTGTCGGAGTAGGGGAGGTCGGCGACGTCGTCGCGGTGCTTCCAGGCCTGAGTGTTGCCGGTGAAGGTGTAGTACATGTGGCCGCTGACCGTCATGTAGTAGACGTGGAATCTGTCGGAGTTTATATAGTCGTCAACAGTTTCCCGCACCATCTCAAGGTCAGAGGCCGGCCAGACCGGCTCCATGTCCAGCCCGTTGCCGACGCCCTCATAGATATAGCCCATGTTCGGGTGGCTCTTGTCGCGGTCATAGTAGTCGTAGGTGTGGTCGTGATAGGCCCGGCAGTCATAGCCGAGCGCGCCGAGCATACGCCCGAAGGTCATGCCCATGTCGTTGGAGGCGGATTTGGAAAAGCTCCAGACGCCGGATTTCGGCAGCAGACCGGTGAGCGTCACATATTCGCCGTCGCTGGTGGAGACGCCCCAGCTCGGCGTGTAGAAGTTGTTGAAGACAAAGCCCTCGTGCGCGAGCTTATAGAGCATCGGCGTGTGTGTCTCGTCGAGCGCGAGGTCGGAAAAGCCCTCGGCAACTATCCATATGAGATTCTTGCCCTCGAACAAGCCGGTGTACTCGTTTTTGAGCGTCGGCTCGACGGAGACAAAGTGCTCGTGCATACGCAGCAGGTTTTCGTCCGTCTCGCTCGCTATGAGAGAGTCAAAGTCTATGCCCTCGATGATGTTCGGCTCATACACCGGCTCCGGCGTCTCCTGAGGCTCAGAAGATGGCGACGGCGACGGAGCTGGCGTCGGCGTCGTCTCCGGCAGCTCGGAGCCGCCGAAGAGCATGGCGGATAGCTCCTGCCGCTCCATGGTGACGATGCCGAAAAAGCGCACGGTCTGCTCCGGCATCTGGCCGGAGAGATAGACGTATTTGGGAGAGAGCGAGCCGGTGCTGGCTGCGTAGACGCACAGCACGGCGGCGAGCTGCGCGAGCGCGAAAGCGCAGAGCAGCTTTGCTGGGCGCGCGGGCGCAGCCGTCAGCCTGCGCCGCAGCATGACAGCCGCCGCGAGCGGGAGGAAGAACAGCAGAGCCTGCGGCATGGCCCTGCCAGTGCCTGTCAGCGCCTCGCGCCAGAAGCTGCCTATGGCGTCTCCCGCCCCGGAGAACGACGAGAGCGAGAAGAAAGCGTCGAATATGCTGTGGTAGACGTAGTGCGCCGCAAAATAGACGGATATGAGCGCCGCACAGAAAATCAGCGCCGCGCGGAAGCGCCGCCCGGCGAGCGCGCAGAGGAATGTGAGCAGCGCGCCCGCGGCGATGGAGAACATGGCCGTGAGTATAAAGCCGCGCACAGTCAGCGCGCCGAGGCAGAGCAGCTTCAGTATGATCTCGCACAGCAGCAGCGAGAGCGGGAGAAAGAGAAGTGAGAGAATGCGGTTTTTATCCATAATAATATAGTAGTGTCAGTCCTTGACGGCCTCCTGCAGCACTATGTTCGCAATGCTTCCGGCGGTGGAGAGACCGCCGCCGCCGTGCTCGACCATGACGGCAAAGGCGTAGGGGTGCTCGGCGTCGTCTAGGAAGCCGACGAACCAGGCGTGGGAGGTGCCGTCGCCGACCTCGGCGGTGCCGGATTTTGCGCAGAGCTTCAAATCGGGGAAGTTCCAGGTGCCGTAGCTGTTGGCAACGTTGTAGGACATGAAGTCATGCACTTCGCCGGCGGTGCCGGAGCTCATGAGCTTCGTCTCGCCGCCGGATGTATCCGCGAGTATGTGCGGCTCGACCACAGTGCCGCCGTTTGCGATGCCGCCCGCGAGGCGCATCATGGCGTATGGCGAGACGAGGTCGTTGTACTGGCCTATGCCCGACCAGGCGAGGCCGGGGGAGCCGGAGACGTCCTTGTCGTAGCGCCCGGCGGCGGTGGTGATGCCGTCAAACTCTAGCTGCTCGAGCAGGCCGAATTTCTCGGCGTATTCCTCAATCGTGTCGCCGCCCAGCTCGAGTGACAGCTCGGCAAAGGCGCAGTTGCAGGAGTTGGCAAATGCCTGCTCTATGGTCTGGCTGCCGTGTGTGCCGGAGCACTTTATAGTGACGCCCGCGACGTCCACGGAGCCGGAGCACCAGAAGCTGCGGGTGTAGAGGTCGTCGATGTTCTCGACAGCCGCCGAGAGCGTGACGATTTTGAACACCGAGCCGGGCGTGAAGGTGCTGCTTATGCAGCGGTTGAGATAGACGCCGTCGTAGAACTCGCCGGTGAGGTCGGGGACGTTCAGCGGGTCGTAGCTCGGCGAGCTGACCATGCAGATTATATCGCCGGTGGTGTAGTCGTACACTATGACGGCGCCTTTCCTCGCGCCGAGCGCGTTGTAGGCCGCGGCGCTGAGCGAGGCGTCGATGGTGAGGCGCAGCTCGCCGCCGCCCTCGCCGCCGAAGCCGGTGACGAGATTGTAGCCCATCAGCTTGTCGGCAAACACGGTGACCGCGCCGGTGCCTATGTTGCCGTCGAGGTCGCCGACGGCGTGCAGGCAGGCCGCGCGGATTATGGGGT
>CALWXY010000124.1 GCA_944385595.1 uncultured Oscillospiraceae bacterium | reverse complement strand
TCGCCGGCCAGGTAGGCCTTGACCTCCTTGGAGACGTTCTTGTAGCGCTCGCCGGCCAGGACGTTGGAGACGGCCTGGACGCCGACGATCTGGCTGGTCGGGGTGACCAGCGGGGGGTAACCCAGGTCCTTGCGGACGGCGGGGACCTCGGCGAGCACGTCGTAGAACTTGTCCTCGGACTTCTGGGCCTTCAGCTGGGCGAGCAGGTTGGAAATCATGCCGCCGGGGACCTGATAGGCGAGGGCGTCGGCGTCGGTGCCCATAATCTTCGGGTCGAGCACGCCGCTCTCGATGTACTTGTTGCGGATGGGGACGAAGAAGTCGTTGACCTCTTTGACCTTCATGGTGTCGAGGGTGACCTCGTAGCCGAGCTGGCGCATGACGTAGGCCATAGTCTCGGTGGCGGGCTGGGCGGAGCCGCCGGAGAAGCAGGAGACGGCGGTGTCGATGACGTCGACGCCGGCCTCAGCGCACTTGAGGGCCGTCGGGAAGGCGAGGCCGGTGGTGCAGTGGGTGTGGAGGACGACGGGCATGTCGAGCTTATCCTTGAGGGCGGAGACGAGGTCGTAGCCCTCCTTGGGGCCCATGATGCCGGCCATGTCCTTGATGCAGATGGTGGAAGCGCCCATCTCCTTCATCTCGCGGCCGAGCTTGACGAAGGCGTCGAGAGTGTGGACGGGGCTGACGGTGTAGGAGATGGCGCCGGAGGCGACGGCTCCGCGCTTGACGGTCTCCTCGATGGCGACCTTGAGGTTGCGGGGGTCGTTCATGGCGTCGAAGATGCGGATGATGTCGATGCCGTTCTTGACGGAGTACTCGACGAACTTGCGGACGACGTCGTCGGGATAGGGCTTGTAGCCGAGTATGTTCTGGCCGCGGAGCAGCATCTGGAGCTTGCTGTTGGGCAGGTGCTTGCGGAGCTTGCGCAGGCGCTCCCAGGGATCCTCGTTCAGATAGCGCATGCAGCAGTCGAAGGTGGCGCCGCCCCAGCACTCGACGGAGTAGTAACCGCACTCGTCGATCTTGGGCAGGATGTCCTCGAACTCGCTGTAAGGCAGGCGAGTGGCCATCAGGCTCTGGTTGCCGTCGCGCAGGACGGTCTCAGTCAAATTGATCTTGTGCATTAGATTTCCTCCCAGCTCTTACAAAATGATCCATTTGATTTTGCGAGAACAAAATATGATACGTTATTATAAAATATATTTAGGCTGCAAGTCAACAGCTTAACGAAGAATTGACGAATTTTGAACGCTGAATTTTTGCCGGCTCTTTTTAGCACTCTGCACAAGTGGGGGGTTGATTTTTCAATTAAATGGCAAATTTTTTCGTTTGAACACGGCGTTTCATTGTAATTTTTGACAATTACGCCATAATAAAGCTCCGCTTGCGGCGGAGCTTTTTGGTGATTTTGCCATAAGGTATTATTATAGGCTATTTAAATAATCCGCGCAGCTCTCCCCACAGCTCCATGGAGCGGAATCTGAGGGCGTATTTCGGCTCTCCGAGGGCGACGCCGCTTACCGAGGCGACGGCCTGCGGCAGCTCCTCCGGCTCCGTGACGGCGGCTGTGCACAGCGGCGGGAAGACGACGCACCACCAGTTGTGCCCCTCGCCGGAGCCGATGACGACGCGCAGCGAGCAGTAGCGCCCGGCGGGCAGGGCGAAGAGGCCGTAGCTGCGCGTGGGGTAGCTCTCCTCCGAGAGCGCCACGGCGACGGCGCGCCCCTCCGAGGCGGATAGGGCGGCGGCCTCTATCTCGCCGAGGGCGGCTTCGAGCGCCCCGCGCGCCGCGGAGGCGGTCTCGACCTCCGCCAGTATGTCCTCTGTGCAGCTGAGCACGGCGTCGCGCACGCGCAGCTTCAGCTCCTGCTCGTAAGGCTCGTCGGAGTCGGCGAGGACGTGCAGGCGCACCAGCTCGCCGGAGAGCGCGGCGCTCTGCGCCCCGCCCCATACAGCGAGGCTCAGACTGATTCCCAGCGCGAGCAGCGCCGCCGCGCAGGCCGTGTGGAGCTTCCTTTTAAATCCATATGCCGTCATGTGCAGCACCTCCGAGGATAAATCTCCCCATATCCGGAAACTTTTAAACCCGGAGTGGCCGGAGGCGGAAATTTATGTTATCATGGTTCCAGACACACCAGGAGGTATCCCCAATGGACAACAAATTGCACAAAAAATACGGCCTGTTTACAGCAATAACGATGGTCGTAGGCATAGTCATAGGCTCGGGCGTGTTTTTCAAAACGGAATCTGTCCTCGCCTCCACCGGCGGCAGCGTGCTCACCGGCATACTGGCGCTGGTCATCATAGGCTGCATAATGCTCATCTGCTCCGCCTCCTTCTCCATACTCGCGAACCGCTATGAGAAGGTCAACGGCCTCATAGACTACGCCGAGGCCCTCGTCGGCGAGCGCTACGCATATTACCTCGGCTACTTCATGGCGCTGATGTACTACCCCACCCTCACCTGCGTGCTGGCCTGGGTGTCGGCGCGCTATACCTGCGAGCTGTTCGGCATCGCTGACCCCATGACCGGCGGCGCCTGCCTCGCGCTGGCGGGCTTCTACCTCGCCGCGGCCTTTGCCGTCAACTCGCTCGCGCCCATAGTCGCGGGGCGCATCCAGGTGTCGACGACGCTTATAAAGCTCGTCCCCCTGCTGGCAGTCGCCGTAATCGGCACGGCGGCGGGGCTGTTTAACGGCACGCTCGGCTCGAATTTCGCCTTCCACGCGGCCGGTGAGAGCGGCGGAGTCAGCGCGAAGCTGCTGCTCGCGGCCTGCGTGAGCACGGCCTTCTCGTTCGAGGGCTGGATAGTCACGACCTCGATAAACGCCGAGCTGAAAAACGCGCGGCGCAACCTGCCGATCGCGCTGATTGCCGGCTCGCTTATAGTGGTCGCGGTGTACGTCTGCTACTACCTCGGCATAACGGGCAGCGTGCCGGTCTCGGTGCTGCTGGAGCGCGGCTCCGCGGCGGCGTTTGAGCAGCTGTTCGGCGCTGTGGGGCGCACGGTGCTGACGGCATTCGTCGTGGTCTCCTGCCTCGGCACCTGCAACGGGCTGATGCTCGGCTGCGTGCGCGGCATATACTCGCTCGCGGCGCGCGGGCGCGGAATTAAGCCGCAGCTCTTCGCCTCCGTCGACCCTAAGAGCGACATGCCCGCGAACTCCTGCATAATGGCGCTGCTGCTGTGCTCGGCGTGGCTGCTGTTCTTCTACTTCGGCACGCTGATGAACCAGCTCGGCCCGCTGCGCTTCGACCCCTCGGAGCTGACCATCATCACCCTCTACGCGAGCTACATCCCGATATTCATAAACATGCTCCGGCGCGGCGGGGAGCACGGCTTCGTGCGGGGCCGGCTGATGCCGGTGCTCACGATATGCTGCTGCCTCTTCATGGTCGCGGCGGCGTTCATCGGCAGCTTCGAGAACTCGATGTGGTATCTCGTTGTCTTCGCCATGCTGATGCTCACCGGCGTTGTCTTCGACAGGAAAGCCGGCTGAAGACAACAACGCGAAACCATTTTTCTTTTAGAAAGAAAAAGGGTTTCGCACTTCCAAAAAGAAATCTTTTTTGCGCGTATCCGAGCTGTCAGCGCCGCCGACACGGCGCCGTTAGAATTGAAGAGCGCTCAGTCCCACTCCGCGCCACGAGGCGCTCGCTGTGGGAGGAATTCGGCAGAAAAGCTCCGACTTAGGGGCGCCTCGATTTTACAGAGTTGTTCACCTTATTCCTCTTTCGCAGAAAACAGAGCGTATGCCTCTGAGGCAGGCACTCTGATGTCGAAAAATGTAGAAGCAGGCATTGACGAATCGTCTCTAAAGGCCAAGGCGTCCCCGCGAGGGGCTTAGACTTGCAAAATTGGGAGCGCAAGCGGCCGAGCG
>CALWXY010000123.1 GCA_944385595.1 uncultured Oscillospiraceae bacterium | reverse complement strand
GTCTCCGGCGACTTCGCCACCATCATGGGCTGGGCTGACGAGGTCCGCACCCTCCGCGTCCGCACCAACGCCGACAACCCCGCCGACGCCGCCACCGCCGTCAAGTTCGGCGCCGAGGGCATCGGCCTCTGCCGCACCGAGCATATGTTCTTCAACGCCGACCGCATCCCCGCCGTCCGTGAGATGATTATCTCCGAGACCGAGGAGCAGCGCCGCGTTGCTCTCGCCAAGCTGCTCCCGATGCAGCGCGGCGACTTCGAGGGCATGTTCAAGGCCATGGGCGAGCGCCCCGTGACCATCCGTCTCCTCGATCCCCCTCTCCATGAGTTCCTCCCCACCGCCGACGAGGATATCGCCGAGCTGGCCGAGACCATGGGCGTCACCTTCAAGCACCTCAAGAAGGTCGTCAAGGGCCTCCACGAGGCCAACCCGATGATGGGTCACCGCGGCTGCCGCCTCGACGTCACCTATCCTGAGATTGCCGAGATGCAGGCCCGCGCCATCATCGAGGCCGCTCTGAACGTCAAGGCCGAGACCGGTCTCAACATCGTCCCCGAGATCATGATTCCCCTGACCTGCGACGCCAAGGAGTTCAAGTTCGTCAAGAGCATCGTCAAGGCCACCGCCGACAAAATCATCGCCGAGTCCGGCAAGGAGCTGCAGTACCACATCGGTACCATGATTGAGATTCCCCGCGCCGCCCTCACCGCCGATGAGATCGCCAAGGAGGCCGAGTTCTTCAGCTTCGGCACCAACGACCTCACCCAGATGACCTACGGCTTCAGCCGCGACGACACCATGCGTCTGCTGCCCGCCTACTACGACCACAACATCTTCGAGAGCGATCCCTTCGAGAAGCTCGACCAGGATGGCGTCGGCAAGCTCATCAAGATGGCTTCCGACCTCGGCCGCAGCACCAGAGCCGACATCAAGCTCGGTATGTGCGGCGAGCACGGCGGCGACCCCTCCTCCGTGGAGTTCGCCCACAAGGTCGGCCTCAACTACGTCTCCTGCTCCCCCTTCCGTCTCCCCATCGCCAGACTTGCTGCCGCTCATGCAGCCATCAAGTGCAAATAAAAACCCTATAGTCCATCTTTGCCCCCGGCTTATCGGCCGGGGGCATTTTTTCTTTGTCTTTCGAGGTGTTATATAAATTTTGCTTAAACCGGCAGCGGAAAGTATATCACTAAATGTAATATATGCTCACGCAGAGCGTGCCGTTTTAACGACTTCTTAATTTCATGAATCAAAATACTTAATGCGGTCTTTATTCCATATGCTGGATTTTTCTGCTAATATGTCATTGCTTATGTATATTTCGCTGCATGACTGTGCTGCGAGCCCCAGTCATCGATTGGAAGGTGATATATGAATTTTTTATTTCAAATCATTTAAGACATATAAGGGAGGTCAATTTCAATGTCATTTCTGTCTGACAACCTGGCGCTCATCTCTCTGATAGCGCTGATTATCGCAGTCGTACTTACCGTCTGGCGTGATAAGAACCTCGGCACCCTGGCCATAGCCCTCGCTTTCCTGATAGGCCACTTCATCGGCGGCATCCCCGTCAAAGAGCTTATCGCGGGCTATCCCACCGACCTGTTCATCATGCTGGCCGGCGTCACCTACTTCTTCGGCGTGGCCCAGACTAACGGCACCATGGATAAGGTCACGAAATACGCCGTCAAATCCGTTCGAGGCAACGTTGCGCTGCTGCCCATAGTCCTCTTCTTCGCAGCCTTCATCGTCTCCTCGCTCGGCCCCGGCCAGATCAACACCTCTGCCATGTTCGCCGCCCCCGTCATGCTGCTCGCCGCCGACGTTGGCATCCCCCCGCTGCTCATGGCTCTGGTCGTCGGTAACGGCGCCCAGGCCGGCGCCATGTCGCCCCTCAGCCCGAACGGTGTCGTCGGATACGGCGTTCTGGCCGAACAAGGCATCACCGGCTGGGATATCACCATCTGGCTGCAGATGCTCATCGCCCACATCATAGTCGGCGCCTTCGCTTATGTCGTCTGCGGCGGCCTTAAGCTCTTCAAGCAGCAGAAGTCCGGTGAGATCAATCTCTCCGCTCTCCAGAACATCCAGGTCGAGCCCTTCAACACCAAGCAGATAGCCACCATGCTGTGCGTTCTCGTCATGATAATCTGCGTCGTTGGCTTTGACCTGCACATCGGTCTTGTCGGCTTCGTGCTCGGCTCCGTCCTCCTCATGCTGGATGTCGGCGATGAGCGTGCCGTCTTCAAAGCCATGCCTTGGAACTCCATCATGCTGGTCACCGGCGTCAGCTGCCTCGTCGACCTCATGGAGAGCATCGGCGGTATCGACCTCTTTGCCGATATCATCGCCACCGTTTCCACCCCGTTCACCTTCCTGCTCGTCGTCGGCTTCATCTCCGGCCTTGTTTCCGCCTACACCAGCACCTCTGGATTCATCATGCCGGCCTTCTTCCCGATGGCGCCGCAGCTCCTTGAGAACATCGGTCTCGGCCAGGAGTACCTGCTGCCTCTGGTCGCCACCATCGTCGTCGCCGGCCACCTCACCGATATGAGCCCGCTGTCCACCACCGGCGCGGTCTTCATCGGCGGCGCGCCCGACACTGTCGACAGGAAACCGCTCTATCGAGGCATGATCATCTGGGGACTCTCAATGTCGGTCTTCGGCGCGGTGCTCTGCTGGCTGCTCTACGGTATCATAGGAATACTCTGATATGCGTAGGCGCGTTCCCAAAAAAAACAGCAACTATTCGCTCTATGCGTGCACCGCTTTCTTCGTGTTCATGGCTGCGCGCATAATCCTCCCGCACGACGACTTTTTCGCCGATAAGACGCCTCTCGTCTATCTGGCGTCCGCCATTGCGGCCGCGATAGCGGTCGGCGGCGTCTACCTGCGGGAACTCAGGCGCAAACGCGCTCAATAGCTTAAATCTTAACAAACCCCGGCTCATTTGAGCCGGGGTTTTTATTTGTTTACGACAAATTCTCTTGCGGAGCGGCAGGTTTTGCTCTATACTCAAAGTACAGAGATACGCAATTTTTGAAGGGAGTGAAACAGTATGACCGGACAGGAGCTGACCGCACTGCAAAAAAAATATGTCCTCCACACCTGGGGGAAACAGAAAAACGCCAACCCCTTGCCTGTGAAACGCGCCGAGGGCATATACGTCTACGACTACGACGGCAAGCGCTACGCCGATATGGCCTCGCAGCTCGTGAACGTCAACCTCGGCCACGGATTCGCCCCCATAGCAGACGCCATCATCGAACAGGCCAGGGACTACTGCTATCTCTCCATGGCCTACGCCAGCGAGCCACGCGCCCGCCTCGCCGAAATGATCATCAATCTCATGCCGGACAGCATGGCGAAGATCTTCTTCACCAACGCCGGCGCCGAGGCCAACGAAAACGCCATCAAAATTGCGCGCATGTACACCGGCAAGTTCAAAATCTTCTCCCGCTACCGCAGCTACCACGGCTCGTCCTTCGGCTCCGGCAACCTCACCGGCGAGCCGCGCCGCTTCGCGCTGGAGCCGGGAGTCCCCGGCTTCGTCAAGTTCTTCGACCCCTACATCTACCGCGACAATCTCCCGTTCAAGACCGAGGAGGAGCACACCCAGTTCTACCTCCGCCGCCTCGAGGAGCAGATTCTCTACGAGGGGCCGGAGAACATCGCCGCCATCGTCCTCGAGACGGTCACCGGCACCAACGGCATACTCATCCCGCCAAAGGGCTACATGCCCGGCGTCCGCCGCCTCTGCGACAAGTACGGCATACTCATGATACTCGACGAGGTCATGTCCGGCTGGGGCAGAACCGGCAAGATGTTCGCCTTCGAGCACTTCGGCGCAGTGC
This sequence comes from uncultured Oscillospiraceae bacterium, assembly GCA_944385595.1. Classification (GTDB taxonomy): domain Bacteria; phylum Bacillota; class Clostridia; order Oscillospirales; family Oscillospiraceae; genus Heteroscillospira. The sequence continues at coordinate 16,401 of CALWXY010000123.1, read as the reverse complement.
CCGACATGGTGTGCTTCGCAAAAGGCGTCAACTGCGGCTACGTCCCGCTCGGCGGCGTCATCGTGAGCCGCGCCATAGCCGACTATTTCGACGACCACGTCCTCTCCTGCGGCCTCACCTACTCCGGCCACCCGCTCGCCTGCGCCGCCGGAATAGCGAGCGTCAGCTACCTGCGCGACTCCGACATCCTCGAGCGCGTCCAGAAGGCCGGCAAGGTGCTCGGCGAGCTGCTCGAGGAGCTCAAGGCGAAGCACCGCTCCGTCGGCGACGTGCGCTATATCGGACTGTTCTCCGCTGTGGAGCTGGTGAAAAACCGCCTAACGCGCGAGCCGCTCGTCCCATACGGGCGCGACCCCGACGGCGTCATGCCGCGCCTGCTCGGCGAGCTGAAAAAGCGCGGCTTCATCACCTACTCGCACGAGAACATGATACTCATAGACCCGCCGCTCATCATCACCGAGCAGCAGCTGCGCGAGGAGCTGCCCAAGCTCGACGAGGTGCTCTGCATCGCAGATGAACTGAGCGAGGAATAGTTACTCAGCGAAAACCATAAACGCCCTGTCTCGTATGAGACAGGGCATTTTTATTGTTCATGGCTCTCTGAAAAACTGCTGCGGCGATGTCTCCGCAAAATACTGCATAACCAGCTCTATAAAATATTCCTCGCACTTTGAAAATTTCGCGCCCTCGCGGAAAGCAACGCTCTGATACCATATCTCTCTCGGCGAGAGCGAAAAGCAGTACACTCCGTCGGCAGCGGAAATCTGATTCTCCATCAGTATGGAAGGTCCTATCCCCTGAAGCACCATTTTATATGCGAGCGTGCTCATGCTGCACTCGAGCATGACCTTGGGCTTGAACCCGGCCATGCGGAAATGCTTGTCCGCGATAGCTCGCACATTTGTCTCTGAGTTCATCAGAACAAAGTATTCATCTCGCAGCATATTCAAATCGAGAGTGGCATAGGGAGCTCCCGGCGGGGCGGCAAGGTATTTCAGCCTGTGTTCCGGCGGCAGGACCAGCACCAGCTCGCAAGGCGCGCTGACCATATGTTTCAGCCCGGATTCCACGGAGCCGCTGCCGACGACGCAGAAATCTATCTTCCCCTCCAGCGTCGCCTCCTCGAGCTCGCGCACGTTGCCCTCTATAAGATTGACGGTGTGGTTCGGATAGCGGCGGTTGAATTTCGGAAAGACTTTGGCGAACATGGAATTGCCAATGCCGCGGGTTATCCCGACCTCTATGCGTCCTATCTTGCTGCCCGAGAGGTCCTCCAGCTGCTTGTAGGTCTGCTTGCGTATATCCAGTATCTGCCTCGCGGCGCCGATATAGAGCTGGCCCGCGTATGTGGGCACCAGCTTGTGCCCTATGCGCTTGAACAGCGGCATGCCGAGCTCCGCCTCAAGCGAGATGAGATAGTGGTTGAGCGCCGGCCTGGACACGAACAGCCGCTCCGCGGCTCTGGATATATTCTGGCTGTCGGCAATCTCTACAATATAGTTGAGCTGTTTTAGGTTCATTTGTATATACGCAACCTTTTCTGTAATATTTATTGCACTCTTTTTTAAAATTTTAAATACTTTTATTTCATTGTTGTTAGTATTATACTCAAAACAAAGGCCAAAGTCAAATCCATACTGGTTATTTCTCATAAATCGCAGATAGGGGGAAATCTTTTGACAGCAGATGTACTCATCAGAGGAGGCCGTCTCTACGACCCGTCGCTCGGCCTCGACCGAGTTGGCGATATCGCGGTCTCCGGCAGGAAAATAGTATTCGTCCCGGAGGGCGAGGCGGTGGAGGCGAGGCGCTCAATAAACGCCGGGGGCTGCATCGTCCTTCCCGGCCTGATAGACGTCCACACGCACATCAACCGCTTCGGCACCTACATAGGCATGAACCCGGACATCGCCGGAATACCCATGGGCGTCACGACCATGGTCGACGGCGGCAGCACCGGCGTCTCGAACTACCGGGCTTTCCTCCATCAGCTCGACGGCTACGAGACTAAGAGCCGCATAGCGCTGAACGTCTGCGCCGGCGGGCAGATAATGTCGACGCAATACACGGAGAACGTCGACCCCAAGGTCTGGGAGTACGGCCTTTTTAAAGAGGCCTTCGAGGAGTTCCCCGACAAGATAGTAGGGCTCAAGATACGCACCAGCCGCAACATAGTCGGCGAGCTGGGCATGGAGCCTCTGAAAAAGGCCGTTGAGCTGGCCGACAGGCTCGGCACAAGGCTCTATGTGCACACCACCAATCCCCCGTGCACCATGGCTGAGCTCACGGCCATGCTCCGCCCCGGCGATGTGGTCTGCCACACCTTCCACGGCGTCGGCAATACTCTGCTTGAGGATGGGCACGTCGCCCCCGGAATTCTGGAAGCCCGCCGCCGCGGAGTAATCTTTGACGTCTCCCAGGGTCAGGGTAACTTCTGCATCCCCGTCGCTCAGACCTGCATCGCCGAGGGCTTCTACCCGGATACCGTGAGCACCGACCTCAACCGGGACAGCTGGAACAACCCGCTGGCCTACAGCCTGCTGATGACCATGTCCAAGCTGCTCGCCATGGGTCTGCCCTTCGACCGCCTCGTCGACGGCGTGACCCGCGCCCCCGCTGCGCTCATCGGCGCCGAAGGCGAGATGGGCACCCTGCGCGAGGGCAGCTGCGCCGACATCACCGTCGTGCGCCTCACTGAGCGCGCCGTGCATTTCATCGATAAGCACGGCAACAGCCTCGACGCCGACAGACTCCTCATGCCCATGGCAACTATAATCGACGGTCAGATTCAGTACCGCTCTCCGGATACGCTATGACTCCGGCATAAGCTCACAATCACTGAAAGGGAGGGTCAAAGAGAAGATGAAGCCTTCAATACTCTGTGCCGACAGAATTTTCGGATTATTCTCCGTCATTGTCGGAATTCTCGGCATCAGCGAGTGCGTGCGTCTCTACCCGATAGCAAACAGCCCGCTCTCGGGCGACCATGTCATGCTCGGTATCACAGGCGGCGTTCTGATTATTCTTGGACTGGTGCTGATTGTCAAGCCCGGAAAACGCAAATTCACCGTAAAATTTCCTGAGCGGGCCACGGCCATCAACATGATAGGCGCAGCAATACTGCTCGTCATCTATTCCGTCCTGCTCGAGAAACTCGGGTTTGCCGCCTCTACCGCCATATGCGGCGTGTTCCTGTTCCGTCTCTTCGGCGGCTACTCCTGGCTGCGTTGCGTACTGGCCGCCGCAATCACCGCCGTGATGCTTCATCTGGTCTTCGTCACCGGGCTGGGAATGGCCTTCCCACACGGCATATTCTTCTGATAGAAAGGAGCGCGCTTATGCTTGAATCGTTCACTATGCTGATGCAGGGCTTCGCCACAGCTGCCAGCCCGATGAATCTGCTGATGGCCGCTCTTGGCGCCCTGGTTGGCACACTCGTCGGAGTCCTCCCCGGCCTCGGCGCCGCCTCCGCTATAGCAATACTCATTCCCGTGACCTCCGTTCTCGAGCCGACTCAGGCTATCATCATGCTCGCCGGCATCTACTACGGCGCCCAGTACGGCGGCTCCACCACCGCCATACTCCTAAACATCCCCGGCGAGACCGCCTCCATCCCCACCTGTCTCGACGGCTACCCCATGGCCAAAAAAGGCCGCGGCGGCCCCGCCCTCGGTATTTCAGCCATTGCTTCCTGCCTGGCTGGTATGCTTGGCGTCGTCGGACTGGCATTCTTCGCCCCCATATTTGCCGAATATGCGCTCAAGTTCGGCCCGCCCGAGTACTTCGCCCTGATGATTTTCTCTCTGAGCATCATCGTCAACTTCTCCGGCGAGTACATACTCAAGGGCTTCATGATGGGTATTCTCGGCTACGTCATATCCATGGTCGGCGTCGGAATCACCTCCGGCCTGCCGCGCCTCACCTTCGGCAGCGTCGCCATGACCCGCGGTTTCGACTCGATTCCGGTTATCATCGGCCTCTTCGCTCTCCCCGAGGTCTTTAAGGGTATGGAGGAGAAAACCGTCGCCATCTCCTCCGAAAAAATAGGCAGCATATACCCCTCTATCCAGGATATAAAAACCAGCTTCTGGCCGATAATAAGAGGATGGGCCATCGGCTTCTTCCTCGGTCTCCTGCCGGGCTGCTCGCCCGCGGTCTCCACATTCATGTCGTATGACGTTGAAAAGAAGTGCTCCAAAACCCCCGAGCTCTTCGGCACCGGCATGATTGAGGGCGTCGCCGGCCCCGAGGCCGCAAACAATGCCAACAGCCAGGCCGGTTTTATCCCGCTATTATCCTTCGGCATCCCCGCCTCCCCCGCTCTGGCGGTGCTGCTGGCCGGTCTGATGATTTACGGCCTCCAGCCCGGCCCCATGCTCTTCCAGCAGCAGGGCGGCTTCGTCTGGACCGTCATTGCCAGTATGTTTATAGGCAACCTCATGCTGCTCGTCCTGAATCTCCCGCTTGTCGGTCTCTGGGTCAAGCTAACGCGAGTCCCCTACGGCATACTCGGTCCCGTCATACTGTTCCTCTGCGTCATCGGCTCCTATTCCAGCAGAAACAGCATGTTCGACGTCTATGTCACTGTCATTTTCGGAATAGTGGGCTATTTCCTCCAGAAATACCGCTTCCCGATAGTGCCGCTCGTCCTCTGCGCCATACTCGGACCTACGATGGAGCGCGGCTTCATTCAGTCCATGGCCATGAGCAACGACAGCCTTCTCATATTCTTCCAGCGCCCGATATCCTGCGTAATATTTATACTCACCATACTGCTCTCCATCTTCTCCATCAAGGCCATGAGAAAAACCAAGAAAATGGCTGTCGAGGCCTCCGGCGAGGATGCGGATATCGGCAGCAATTAGCGCGCAAACCACTTAATATAAATCAAAAACGAGAGGAGTCAAAAAAATGAAAAAGTCAATTTCGCTCATTCTGGTCGTCTTGCTCTTCGTCTCGCTGTTCGCGGGCTGCTCCGGCACAACCGAGTCCGCAGCTCCCGAGAGCACTGCGCCCGAGTCCACAGCTCCCGAGGCTGAAACCCCCGAGAGTGAGGCTCCCGCCTACCCGACCCGCGGCATTGAGCTCGTCGTCTGTGTCTCCGCCGGCGGCACCCCCGACATCATGTCCCGTCTCGCAGCCGATTGGCTGAGTGACTATTGGGGCGTCCCCGTCACCGTCACCAACAAGGCCGGCGGCGGCGCAATCCCCGGCGCTCTTGAGGCGCTCGATGCCGAACCCGACGGCTATACCGTCTGTGCCATCACCTCCCAGAACAGCAGCCAGCAGCACGGTGCCAACACCAATCCCTCCATCGACGTCACCACCCCCACCTATCTCTGCCGCGTTTTCGATGTTGACCTTGTCCTCACCGTCAACGCCGACTCTGAGTGGCAGGATATCACTGAGTTCAACGAGTGGGCGCTTGCCAACCCCGATAAGCTCATAGCCGCCAATACCGGCGCGGTCTCCACCGCCGCCTTCGCGACCGCTGAGTGGTACAACGCCATCGGCGGCGATGTCAGCCAGATTCGCATGATGACCACCTCCGGCGGTTCTGACAGCGCCACCCAGCTCGCCGCCGGCAACTGCACCATGAACTTCGGCGACTTCGGCGGCTCCGCCTCCATGGTTGAGGCCGGCAAGATTCGCTTCCTCGCCACCTCCGCCAAGGAGCGCAACCCCTTCTATCCCGACGTCCCCACAATGGAGGAGAACGGCGTCACCGGTCTGAGCGTCGGCATGTGGATAGGCTATATGGCTCCCGAGGGCACTCCCGACTACGTCGTCCAGGCCTGGAACGACGCCATCAATGTCATGATGGATGACCCCGAGTTCCAGGAGGGCCTTGAGAACGTCCGCGGCCGCACCGCCTACATGAACTCCGAGGACTTCCGCCAGCTGATTATGGACGAGTGCGACGTCTACACCGAGCTGGCCGAAAAGCTCGGCGTCCGCAAGTAAGTTTCCACCATACTTTAAATACAGCAGCAGAAAAGCTCCGCGGATTCCGCGGAGCTTTTCATTGACAATTTTGGTTTAATGTGTTAGACTGAATCCGGGGGTTTAATGCGTTAGACCGGAAAGGAGGCCCAATATGCCCAAAATATTCGAGAGCGAGTATCGCTTCATGCTCATAGTCTGGGAGCACGCGCCGGTCAGCGGCGCGGAGCTTGTCCGTCTCGCCGCCGAGCGGCTCGGCTGGAAAAAGTCCACCGTCTACACCGTCATCCGCCGCCTCGGCGAGCGCGGCATACTCGAAAACCGCGGCGGCACCATCTATCCCCTCGTCTCCCGCGCCGACGCGCAGCGCGAGGAGGGGCGCGAGCTGCTTGAGCGCAGCTTCGGCGGCTCCCTCCCCGGCTTCATTGCCGCCTTCGCCAGCTCCAAATCCCTCACCCACGATGAGGCCGAGGAGATCCGCCGCATCATCGACCAATACGAGGAGGGGCTGAAATGAGCGGGCTGTTCCTCAAAATCCTTGAGATGAGCCTCACCGGCTCGTTCATCATATTCGGCGTCATCCTCATGCGCCTGATTGGCGCCATACCGCGCCGCTACATCTGCGCGCTCTGGCTGATTGCGGCGCTGCGCCTGCTGCTGCCGTGGCTGCCGGAGAGCGGCATGAGCGTGTACGACCCCGGCACCCTCGCGCTGCCGCAGACGGCATTCGAGCAGCTTCAGCCGCCCGCCGATACGCCTGTGGCGCCAGAATCCGCCGCGCCGGAGCGCTCCGCGCCCGACATCGAGCTGATTTGCGCCTGCGTCTGGCTCGGCGGGGCCGCCTGCGTCGCGGCCTACGGCGCCGTCGCCTACATCCGGCTCCGCCGCCGCACAGCGCTGGCCGTCAAGTCCGGCGAGGACGGCGTCTGGGAGTGCTGCGAGTGCGCCTCGCCATTCGTCATGGGCTTTCTGAGGCCGCGCATCATCCTCCCGCCGGGGCTTGACGGCGAGCGCCGCGAGCTGATTCTCCGCCACGAGAGGGCGCACATCGCCGCTCACGACCAGCTCAAAAAGCCGCTGGCCTATCTCGTGCTGGCGCTGCACTGGTTCAACCCCCTCGTCTGGCTGGCCTACGGCCTCTTCTGCCGCGACCTTGAGCTCGCCTGCGACGAGCGCGTCGCCGTCACGCTCGACACAGACGGCCGCAAGGCCTACTCCCACGCCCTGCTCGACTTCTCCGAGCGCGAGCGAACCCTCGCCTGTCCGCTGGCCTTCGGCGAGCTGGACATCAAAAACCGCGTGCACCGAGTGCTCTGCTTCAGCCGCCCGGCCAGGGCCATTGTGGTCGTCTGTCTGCTCGGCCTCGCATACTGGGCCGTGACCACGCTCACCGTCCCGCCCGCTGAGGAGGAGGATCTCAGTCTCCTGAACTACCGTCAGGCCGCGAACGGCGCCTATCAGGCCGAAATGCTGCCCGCGCAGGTCTGGAACGGCGTCGAGTGGGATGCAAAGCAGGTGCCGGGCGAGGCTCTCGGCAGTTTTCTCTCCAATGCCGACTGGGACGTCAGCACTGTCGACCCGAACAATATGCCTGCGCTTAAAATGATTGTCGAGCTGTCCGGAGATTTTAAACTCGAGCTGTACGCAATCGACAGCTTCCGAGCAAGACTCACAATCAACGATGAGGAGCGCTGGTACGCCATAGAGCCCGGCGACTATCAGGATCTGGTCGCCACCGCCGTCTACCCCATTGTCGCGGGCTTCGACCTCGACCAGTGGGACGAGGGCGAGTTCACCGCCGGTGTCCCCCGCCCCGATTTCGGCGAGGTGGAGTGGTCGCAGTTCGTCGAGCGCGACGACGTGAGCGGCGTCTGGATGAGCTTCAGCGGCGTCTCGCGCGAGCAGGTGCTGGATTACATCGGCTCGCTCAACGAGGCCGATTTTGAGACGCTTGAGCTGATTGAGGAGGACACCGTGTCCAGCTCCCCGCAGCTCTCGACCAACGCGCTGCTCATGCGCGGCGGGCAGGCCGTGAGCATATCGCACATCGGCGACAGCTGCGGCATGCTTGTGAGCATACAGAAATGAAAAAAGCCCCTTTGGGGGCTTTTTTCATTTCTTCTCCAGCTCGTTATACATGGCAAAGCCCAGAATCAGCGCGCCGCCGACAAGCTGGCTCGCGGCCATAGGCTCGCCCAGCACGGCGACGGAGACGATGACGGCGACCAGCGGGTCGATGTAGCTCAGCACCGAGGCCTCCTGCCCGCTCATGCGCCCCAGCGCCGAAAAGTAGACGCAGTAGGCGACGCCGGTGTGCACAAGTCCCACGACCAGCAGCGCAAGCCAGCCGGGGGCCGTCATATCGCCGAGCGGCAGGCCGCCGGTGGCCGCTATATACGGCAGCAGCACAAGAGCGGCGGAGGCGAGCTGGAAAAAGGTGCGCTCTATGCCGCCGAGTTTTTTGAGGCCCTTGTTTATCAGTATGACGGACGCGTAGAACACCGCCGCGCCCAGCGCGAGCAGCAGTCCCGCGGCGTCCGCGCCCTCAAGTCCTCCCGAGCCGGCGACGACCAGCACCAGGCCCAGCGTCGAGCCTATAAAGCAGATTATCTGCCGCGCGGTCAGCCGCTCGCGGTATAAGATTGGGCACAGCGCCGTCACCAGCACGGGCGCGAAGTAGTAGCACAGCGTCGCCGACGAGACAGTGGTGTAGCGGTAGGACTCAAACCGCATTATCCAGTTCACACCCATGGCGGCGCCGGAGGCGAGCAGCAGCAGCGCCTCGCGCCCCGCGCCGCGCAGAGACGGCCTGTGCCCCGAGGCGAGCAGCCACGCCCCTATGAATGCCGAGGCCAGCACGGCGCGGCAGAGCGCCACGCCCGACGACGGGAGCGGTATCGCCCGCACGAACAGCCCCAGCGTCCCCCACAGCGCCGAGGCCGCGACGAAGCCGGCCTTGGCCTTCTTTGTATCTGTCATCAGTACTCCCCCAACGCAAAAAGCCGGAAAGGCCGCGCCTTTCCGGCTTTTAAGCTCTATCTGAGCGGTGATTTTTTTATCTGCGCGAAGCGGCGCGGGTATTGCTTAGGCGTCGGCCTCGCTTTTTCTATGATAATCAGGCTGTGCACCGCGTCGGTGCCGGGCACGGCGTAGTCGACGACGCGCGCCGGCGCTCCGCCGAGCTTCTCTATGGCTCCGGCGGCCTCGGCCAGCTCCTCGCGTCCGCGCGGGCCTTTCATGGCGGCGAAAAAGCCGCCCGGCTTCACCAGCGGCAGCGCCAGCTCCGCGAGCACATCCAGCCGCGCGACGGCGCGGGAGACCGCGGCGTCGTAGCTCTCGCGGCGCCCGGCGGCGAACTCCTCCGCCCTCGCGTGCACCGGCTCGGCCCGGTCGAGGCCGAGCTGCGCGCAGCAGCTCCTGAGAAAGTCTATGCGCTTGCCGAGGCTGTCGAGCAGCGTCATCCCGGCTATCTCCGGGCAGGCAATCAGCAGCGGCACGCCGGGAAATCCCGCGCCGGTGCCGACGTCGACGACGCTTTTGCCGCGCAGGTCGACGGCGGTGAGCAGTGCCGCGCAGTCGAGAAAATGGAGGCGCGCCGTGTCCTCCTCGCCGGTGATGGCCGTGAGGTTCATCACCTTATTCGACTCGTCGAGCCGCTCATAATAGCCGCGAAACAGCTCAGCCGCCCCATCCGGCAGGGCGAGGCCGAGCTGCTCAAAGCCGGTTTTAAGTATCTCGTCCATGGATTCCTCAGCTCTTGCCGCCGAAGCGCTGGCCGCACTTGGGGCAGGTTATCTGTATTTTGCCCTTGCCGCGCGGGACGCGCAGCCGGTTATGACAGCCGGGGCACACGAAAAACTTGTAATCGCGCGACTGTGAGCGGCGCAGCCGCCACTCCGCGAAGGAGCGCTTCGCGTCCGACCAGAGCGACAGGAACCGGCGGTTCTCCTCCCGGCGCTTGGCCAGATCGCGCGAGAACATGCGGTAGAGCACGATGAGCACCAGCGCCATTGCCGCTATGCCGAGCAGGTACATGCCGGTCATGCGGAATATGATGTTGAGGATCAGAGCGACCACCAGAAGAGCCAGCCCAAGCTGATCGTTTCCGTTGCGCCCGGACATAAATTCAAAGATTCTGTTCATGTCTCAGACGACCTCCATACAGGAAAACAGGGTATGCATCTCTGCATACCCTGACGTTTCGCCGTTAGGCGAAACGATTATCAAAAGCGAGGCGGGTCTTAACCCCCTCGCGCTCCCCCGCGACACTATCTGCGGTGGTCTGCGGACGGGTATGAAATCAGCAAACAGGGTATGCATCTCTGCATACCCTGTATTCTAACACAAATTTATGAACAATTCTACGTCATGCGTAGAAATCGTGGTCTCCGATGGAGGCTACGAAAGTTCTTGTGCTGGCGAACCAGTTGCTCGCTCCAATGGTGGGGTTCACAAAGAAGAGGCTGTCGCCCACGAGGTTGCAGCCCTCAAGGCACATCTTTGCCGCGCGCACGGCCAGCTCCGACGGCTCGAGGAAAATCGTGCCCGTCTCGGTGACGCTGAACTGCACGCCGTACTCGTCGTCGAAAATGACGTCGTAGACGGTGTCGGGGCAGGTGGGATCCTCGACGCGGTTGAGAACCACGTTGCCGACGCCTATCATGCCCTCCAGCGGCTGGTTGCCGCTCTCGGCGAAGATGATGCGGCTGAGCCAGTAGAGATCCTCCTGGTTGTAGTAGGTGCTGCCGCTCTCAAGCGGAAGGGGCTCGCCCTTGATGTTGACCGTCCAATTCGTCTCGTCCCACTCGACCTCGAGGCCGAGGCAGCGGGCCAGCTCGCGCACCGGCGCTATGAGGCTGCCGTTCACGTTGCAGATATACTCGCCGTAGAAGCATCTGTCGTTGGCGACGAGGTACTTCTCATAAGCGTACACGGTGAGCTCAAGTCCGTCGCCCTTGTAGACGGCCACGCCGGTGTCCTGATCCCACTGGGCCTCTACGTCGAAGCCGACGGCCTCGAAGAAGCCGGTGACGGGCACGCAGGTGACGTCGCCGATTTTCATGGCGGTGCCGGCGCTCTCGCCGTCGATATACACGGGAATCTCGGTATAGCTGAGGACCGTCACATCGTCGGAGGCGTCCTCCGGGACGGACTCGGGTATGCGGATGGCCGCGGACTCCGCCTCGGCCTCGCGCTCAGTCGCGAACTCCACCAGCGCGAGCGAAGCTGCCAGCGTCACGAATGAACTGTGCTCGCCCTCCCCGGTTTCATAGGTATCGCCCGACAGCTCCACAGTTCTCTGCGGGGTGAGGACGATGTCGGAGACCGGTGTGGTCTCCTCGTCATCGGCGACGGCGAAGCCCGCCAGCGTGCCGATGCACAAGAGGACGGCGCAAATCAGGGCAACGAGTTTTTTCAAATTCCTGCTCATATTACGCTCCTAGTCTCAAATGTGGCTGAATACGAATCGCAGCATAGGATACTGCGATTGTCCTAATTATCTCACCTGCGGGCATTTTATTCAACCGTCATCTTGACCAAACAGCGTTTAATATCTTAGTAATATTTCTACAACGCCACAATATCTAGTATGTTTTCCAGATTTCGACCGATTTTGCGTCCTCTATTTTGTATGTGCAAGTTGACAAAATGGATTATGTATACCGGCTTCGACAGCCTGCGACAGGGCACATAATGCGAGCTGTAAACCAAGTTCAAGAATTATGTAAATCGAATTTCCGTTTACTCGGCGCTTTTCAGCGTGCTCTCCAGAGCGGCTGCGAGCTGGTCGGGGCAGGAGGTGCTCTTGAAGCCGCAGCGTATGCCTTTCATGCGTTTTACGGCCTCCTCGACGGTCATCCCCTCCACCAGGCGGGATATGCCCTGGAGGTTTCCGCTGCAGCCTCCGCTGATCTTCACGCTCTTGACGACGCCGTCCTCAGTCTCTATCTCCATGAGGCGGGAGCACACTCCCTTGGGTTTGTAGACAGTTTTCATGCTTACCTCCGAAATATTATTTCAGGGAATTCTACCACAGCCGGGAGCAAAATACAAGTCCGTCATATCTCCTCACGGCGGCGCATATCATTTTGTGATACAAAGCGAGAAAGGAGGGCGCGTATGAAAAAAGGCGTGATGGCCGCCGCGCTGCTCGCCGCCTGCGCTCAGCTCGCCCTGGCAGGCGGTGCGGGCGAGGCGGCGGCAAGCTGGCTTGAGGAGGCCATAAGCAGCGGCAGGCTCGTGTCCGTGAGCCTGAGCGGCGAGCTGGGCGAGCCTGCCTCGCCCTCTCCGAGTCCCGAGGCTCTCTACACCGCGGCGCCGACGCTCATAGAGCGCCCCGTCGCCACGCCGTCGCCCTCGCCGAGCGACGAGCCGGAGATCCGCGAGGCCACCATCTACGGCGACCTCGAGCTAGACAACGCCACCTCCCTCTCCATAGACCCGGTGGCGCTGATGTCCGGCGGACTGGGCCTCACGCTGCCCGACGAGGGGCCGCAGATTCTCATAGTTCACACCCACGGCACGGAGTCCTACACCGCCGAGCCGGGCTACGAGTACACCGAATCCGACTACGCCCGCACCACGGACTGCGAGCACAACATGATAGCCGTCGGCAACGTGCTCGCCGCCGCCCTCGAGGAGCGCGGCCTGCGCGTCGCCCACGACACCGGGCTGTACGACTACCCCAGCTACACAGGCTCATACACCCGCAGCGGCGCCGCCGTCGAGGCCTGGCTCGCGCAGTACCCCGACATAGCCATAGTCATCGACCTCCACCGCGACGCCATCGGCGACGGCGACGTCGTCTACAAGACCATGGCCGAGATTCCGAACGTCAGCTCGGCGCAGATCATGCTGCTCGTCGGCACCGGCGAAAACGGGCTCAGCCACCCCAACTGGCAGGAGAACATGAAGCTCGCCCTGCTCATGCAGGAGAGCGCCGCCTCCAAATACCCCACGCTCATGCGCCCGCTGGCCGTGCGCCAGGAGCGCTACAACCAGCAGCTCACCACCGGCTCGCTGATCATCGAGGTCGGCAGCAACGGCAACACCCTCCGCGAGGCCATGACCGCCGTCGAGCTCTTCGCCGACGCCGTCGCGCCCGCACTGCTGGAGCTGGCAGAATAGCCGACAGATTTCGCGCAGCTGCGACATACTATATAATGTATAGGCGGCGGCGCTCGCGGCGATAATAGCACTATCTTCCAAAGGAGGTAGCTGCTATGAAAGTCAGCGATATAATGACGGACAAAGTCGTGTCCGTCGGCAAAGACGAGCCGGTGCTCACCGCCGCGCGCCTGCTGAAGCGCTATAACGTCGGCTCGCTGCCGGTGGTCGACGGCGACAAGCGCCTGCGCGGCATCATCACCGACAGGGACATCGCCCTGCGCTGCGTCGCCGCCGAGGGCGACCCTCACAGCGTGAGGGTCAGCGAGATCATGTCGCGCGGCATCATCACCGTCGCGCCCGACGACCTCGTCGACAGCGCCGTGAGGTGCATGTCCGACGACCAGGTGCGCCGTCTCCCAGTAGTCGAGGACGGCAGGCTCGTCGGTATGGTCTCCCTCTGTGACATGGCCCGCTCCCGCAGCTGCGAGATGGAGGCCGCCGAGGCCCTCGCGGAGATTTCCTCCAACATCCGCCGCAGATAAATCGAGCTCCGCTTCGGCGGAGCTTTTTTCTTGAAAAATAATAAGAATAATTATTATTATTGCTTGACAAACAGGACAGGCTGTGCTATATTATAGCCACAGAGAAAAATAATAATAATTCTCATTATCGTTAAGGGAGGGATGTCATGCTTCACAACAGCCGTAAATACAGCAAAAAGCGCGAGGCTATTTTGGAAGCCATGCGTTCCACCAAAGAGCACCCCTCGGCTGAGTGGATCTACAGCCGCCTCAAAACCGACTTCCCCGACCTCAGCCTCGGCACCGTCTATCGCAACCTCGCCCTCTTCCGCGAGAGCGGCGATATCGTCAGCGTCGGCACGGTCGCGGGTCAGGAGCGCTTCGACAGCGACGTCAGGCCGCACCCGCATTTCATATGCACCTGCTGCCACCGCGTCATCGACCTCGACCTCGCCTTCTCCGCCGTCGAGCGCTACCCCGATATAGAGCGCGCCACCGGCGGCAAGGTCAGCGGCGAGTGCCTGTCGTTCACCGGTCTCTGTGAAAATTGCTTGAAAACACGGGTTCGTCCCGATGATTCAAATAACTGAAAATTATAAAATGGAGGAAATTACTATGAAAAAATGGGTTTGCCCTGTCTGCGGTTATGTTCACGAAGGCGATACTCCCCCCGAGTTCTGCCCCCAGTGCAAGGTTCCCGGTGATAAGTTCACCGAGATGAAGTCCGACGTCATGACCTGGGCCGCCGAGCATGTCGTCGGCGTCGCCAAGGACGTCCCCGAGGAGATCAAGGCCGGTCTGCGCGCCAACTTCGAGGGCGAGTGCACCGAGGTCGGTATGTACCTGGCCATGGCCCGTGTCGCCCACCGCGAGGGCTATCCCGAGATCGGCCTCTACTGGGAGAAGGCCGCCTACGAGGAGGCCGAGCACGCCGCCAAGTTCGCCGAACTGCTGGGTGAGGTCATCACCGACAGCACCAAGAAGAACCTCGAGATGCGTGTCGAGGCCGAGAACGGCGCCACCGCCGGCAAGTTCGAGCTCGCCAAGATGGCCAAGGCTCAGAACCTCGACGCCATCCATGACACCGTTCACGAGATGGCCCGCGACGAGGCCCGTCATGGCAAGGCCTTCGAGGGCCTGCTGAAGCGCTACTTCGGCTAATTGAAAGACCATAATCTGAACTTTTTGAGAGGGAATCGGAAAGCCGGTTCCCTCTCTTTTTGCGCCTGCGCCCCTTCCTTGTGGATATTTTTGTGGCATCTCTCCCAGATCCGCCACCGAAAATCTTCCACATGTGGATCCCCAGTTTCTTCGCATCCGGTGATTTTTCCCGTACCCTTGGAGCCAAATAGGGCAGAGCGGACATTGAAAAAGCGGCCCCGGGAGCTGCGACGCCCCGCGCGGCTCCGTCGGCCGGATCTCGTGGGGCGCCCCCTTTTCTCCCCGCACACCCATTTCACACAACCGCATCCTGTTTCCCTTGAAAATTGCACCCTTTTGGGGAGCGTCCCGCTCCTCCGGCAGGCGCTCCAAAGATTGACATTGTTCCCGCTCCGTTATATAATAAAAACACGGACCAGACCCGGCGGGTCTTGGTCCGCATGATCCAGGCGGAGTCCTGGCACAGAACGAGAATACCGCGGACAGGGCACGGGTGTAGGCAGCACCCGTCCCCCTGCTTTGGGTGCAGAACCTCCCTCCACAGCCGGAAGACCGGCGTCCACGGTCCCTTTAGTATAACACATTCCCCGTGTTATCGCAAGGAGGTGACCGCAGCGGCGCACGGAGTTCGGTCGGTTTGCTATACGCACACCGCGTTGGGGGGCAGACGCTCCACTAGCGCGGTGTTTTGTTCTGTCCAGGTCCCGAAGTCCTGGCCGCCGTCCCCTCCGGGGCGGCGGCCGGGCACAAAAAATCGGGACTTGGTACAAAACAAAGAAAGGGAGGCGATCCCATGGCGGACGCCAAGGCGCCGCTGTTCCCGAAGTGGACGTTGACCAGGCAGGCGGGCCGGAACCTGAAAGAGCTGAACGCTCTGCTCCAAGGGGCCCAGAACACACACACTCTGTCGGGCAGTGAGGCCGGGCAGAACTACCGGCAGGCGGTCCAGATCCGGGCCGCCGAGCTGCGGGACCGGCTCCAGGCCCAGCTGGACGGGTCCGGCACTCAGGAGGACCGGGACACCCTGCTCCGGGAGCTGCGCGCCGATCTGTTCTACACCAATCTGGCCATGCAGCTGTTCACCCTGATCAACACATCCTTTTACTACAGCGGCGGAGGGTCGCTCCTTCTGGACGACCGGCATTTAGCGGAGGAGGCAGAGAAGCAGTCGTAGGGGCGGCACACCGGGCCGCCCGCTCTGCCCGTTCCCCGGAGACGCAAAAACTCACCCCCAAAAATATCCTCAGGAACAGCAAAGAGGACGGTACTGCTGGAGTACCGTCCTCTCTTTTCACGATATCAATTTAAGAGAAAGAATCTGTTTTCGTAAATGCATTACTACGTCAGCCAGCATGATGGTAAATACCATTACTAAAATAACAATTAGCTTGTTTGATTGGTATGCTTCTATGAAATGGCCCTGCAAAAATAGGCTGACCGCAGTTCGCAAGCCACAAGTAATACACCTTTCTTCCGTGAAATCGCACGCATATTGAAACGGCGCAAAAAATTGGATAAAAACTGTATTTGCAAGAAAAATGAGGTATAAATTCCATCTTACAGACCGAATAGACTCTAAGATTACACCTTTATCCTTCATAATACTTACATCCTGAAATATATTTCATGCCGGCTCTAATCTGTAAAATTCCCGGTATAAGGCCGA
>CALWXY010000122.1 GCA_944385595.1 uncultured Oscillospiraceae bacterium | reverse complement strand
CATAATCGTGTATCCAAATCGACGTCTGGAAATACGATTGAATCTGCTCCCCGCCAAGTGGCGCTTTGTATTGGAGTCCATTACGAGCCTCCACCGCAAAAGAGGGTGTCATTATGACCCCTCGGTGCCTATATCGGTCAGCACGCCTTTGAGCTCGGCGTAGGGCATGGAGTAGCGCTGGCTGAGATAGCGCAGCGAGGCGCCCAGCTCGCCGTCCGGCCCGCCGTACTGGCTGATGATGAACTTCGCGAGCGCGGGGTTCGTGTTCTTTATCCGCACGGGATACTGGAGCTTTTTCTCATATACAAACATTATTTCGCCTCCTGAGTCGAGCTGTCGGAGCTGTAGTTCCAGGGCCAGGGGTCGCTGAGCCAGGTAAAGCTGCCCATATCGGCCATGTCGGCGTGGGTCACCGGGCCGTATTTCTCGACGTATTTGCTCTGGGCCTCCGCGGCGAGCTTGAGAAAGCTCTTGTAGGTCTCAAAAGCCTCTTTGTCGTCCTTGTGGGTGTCGAGATAGAGTGCAAGCTCGTTGCACACGAAGTCGAGCGCCATCAGCTCGGCGAGCGGGGTGTTGCCCAGCGCATCCTTGTTCACGATGTTCATGAACGGCAGGTCGAGGGCGGGGAAGAGCGTGCCGCGCTTCAGCGCGTCCTGCGCCGGGTAAGCGGGCTTCGACGACTGCTGCATCGGCACATAGGCCAGCGCAAGCGGCGCGCAGCCGGGCAGAGTGCCTTTGGTGTATTCACAGCTATTTGAATCCACTGTTATCCTCCTGTCAATTCTCTGTACGGACGTCCGTCATCCCATGCTATGTGGGCGGCGCGAGGGCGGTGCGGCGCGTCGGATTTTTTTGCTTTTTCTATTTTAAGAGCAGTCCGGCTGTGCTATACTGTTGTCGTATCCCGGCGAATCCATCATGGGGGTGAGGCTGTGCGAAAGCGTGCCGCCGCTTTTCTCATTGCTTTTCTATTGATTTTCTGCTCCGTGCCGGCCTACGCCGCCGCGCCGGACGATTCATTATATCCGCAGCAGCGCAATCTGCATGTCCTCGACTTCGAGTCCGCCTGGGACAGGGGCTTCGACGGCTCCGGCGTCCGCATCGCCGTCATCGACTCCGGCATATTCTCCGAGCACACCGACCTGCGCTCCGCGCGCATCGCCACCGGCGTGAACGTCCTCGAACAGGGCGGCTCCACCGGCGACGCCAGCGGTCACGGCACCTTCATCTCCGCCATGCTCGCCGCCCCCAGGGGCGACGGGAAGGGCCTCGCCGGCATGGTCGACAAGGCGCTGATAATCCCGATAAAATGCTTCGCCTCCGGACGTCAGACGAATGCCGAATACATAGTCTCATCCATATATCTGGCCGTCGACCAGTTCGACTGCGACGTCATCAACCTCAGCATAGGCATAGGCGAGAATCTGCCCCAGCTGCGCCGGGCCGTCGACTACGCCGTGCGCAAGGGCGTCATCGTCGTGGCCTCCGTCGGCAACACGGGCGGCAGCGCCATGATGTACCCCGCGGCCTACGACGATGTCGTCGGCGTGGGCTCAGTCAGCTCCAGCTTCAAGCCCAGCTACTTCTCCCAGCACAACTCCAGCGTTTTCGTCGTCGCGCCCGGCGAGGACATTCTCAGCGCCGGTATCGACTCCGAGAGCGCCTATATGAACGGCAGCGGCACCTCGTTTTCCTCCGTCCATGTCACCGCCCTCGCCGCAATGGCGAAGCAGTACAGCAGGGACATAGGCGCCGCCGAGTTTATGAATCTGCTCAAGCTCAGCGCCAGAGACCTCGGCGCCGAGGGCTACGACACGACCTTCGGCTGGGGCGTCGTGAACGCGGGCGACTTCGCCGCGGCGCTCTGCCGCTCAGCGGCCTTCTCCGATATATCCGGCCACTGGGCCGAGGTGAACATAGTCCGCTGCCTCAACCTCGGCATCTTCTCCGGAGTCAGCGACGAGCTGTTCATGCCCGACGAGCCGCTCAGCCGCGCCATGGCCGTCACCGCTCTGCACCGCCTCGCCGGCAGCCCGGCCCCGCAGAAAACCGCAGGTTTTTCCGATGTACCGCCGGACTCCTGGTATCGCGACGCCGTGATGTGGGCATCCGAAAACGGCATAGTCTCCGGCGTCGGCGGGGGACTGTTCGAGCCGGGGCGCATAATCAGCAGGGAGGAGCTGGCCGTGCTCTTCTGCCGCTACGCCGCCAGCCGCGGCTGCGACGTCGGCTACGGCGAGAAAACCCGCTTCGCCGACTCCGCGTCCATAGATGTGTGGGCGAAGCAGTCCGTCTACTGGTGCGCGGACCGCGGCCTGATTACCGGCCTGCCCGACGGCAGCTTCAATCCCCGCGGTAGCGCGACCCGCGCCGACACAGCCGTAGTCATATCACGCTTTATCGACAGTGTAGACTGCTGACGCCTTATGTGAAAATTGGTTACAAATTCGCACGGCCGGGAAAAATGTTTGGGCATTTAATCGTTGACGGAATGGCGGGAATCGTTTATTATTTACATATAATGATATTTTGCGGCCTGATATCAAGCTGCCGCATCTACACATCGTCCAAAAACGGCGGCCTTATCTCAATTTCGCGCTTAGGTCGCCTTTTTATCTTTACTGGAGGAGGAACACTATGAAAAAAGTCGCCGTTATCATGGGCAGCGACAGCGATCTGCCCGTGGTCAAAAAGGCCATCGACACGCTCTCCGAGTACGGCGTGCCCTATGAGGTGCATGTCTATTCCGCGCACCGCACCCCCGAGGAGGCCCGCAGCTTTTCGATGAACGCCCGTAAAAACGGCTTCGGCGCCATTATCGCCGCCGCAGGCAAGGCCGCCCATCTGGCAGGCGCTCTCGCCGCGAACACCACCCTGCCCGTTATAGGCATACCCGTAAAATCTTCCAATCTCGACGGCGTTGACGCGCTCCTCTCCACTGTCCAGATGCCCTCCGGCATCCCTGTTGCCACAGTAGCCATAGACGGAGCTGCCAACGCCGCTTTGCTTTCCATCGAGATGCTCGCCATCGAGGATGCCGGGCTCGCCGAAAAGCTCGACGCCGCCAGAGCCAAGGCCTCTGCCGCCGTGCTTGAGAAAAACAGAAAAATATCCGAGGAATTCAATAAATAATCTTTTGGGAGGAAGCTAAAATGGAAAAAACCGTTCAGCTCTATGAGGGCAAAGCCAAAAAGGTCTTCGCCACCGACAACGATAACTACTGCATCGTCTCCTACAAGGACGACGCCACCGCTTTCGACGGCCTCAAAAAAGGCACCATCTCCGGCAAGGGCGCCATCAACAACCAGATGACCAACCGCCTCATGCAGATGCTCGAGGCCCACGGCGTGCCCACCCACTTCGTCGAGGAGCTCAGCGAGCGCGACACCGTCGTCAAGAAGGTCTCCATCGTCCCCCTCGAGGTCATCATCCGCAACATCTCCGCCGGCTCCTTCGCCAAGCGCTACGGCGTGGAGGAGGGCATAGTGTTCGACGCCCCCACCATCGAGTTCTCCTATAAGAACGACGACCTGCACGATCCTCTGCTCAACTCCTACCACGCTCTGGCCCTCAAGCTCGCCACCGCCGAGGAGATTGACACCATCAAGGCCATGGCCTTCAAGGTCAACGAGCTGCTCAAGGCCTTCTTCAAGAAGATGAACATCGACCTCGTCGACTTCAAGCTCGAGTTTGGCCGCCTGCCCGACGGCAGCATCGTCCTCGCCGACGAGATTAGCCCCGACACCTGCCGTCTCTGGGACAGCACCACCCACGAGAAGCTCGATAAGGACAGATTCAGACGCGACCTCGGCGGCGTTGAGGACGCCTACGCGGAGGTCATGCGCCGTCTCATGGACAGCAGCAAGTAACACGCAACCAAATCTCATCTAATCGGAGGACAAAACATTGGGCGGCTTTTTTGGAGCGGTTTCAAAGAGAGACTGCGTGCTGGATATATTCTTCGGCGTCGACTACCACTCCCACCTCGGCACGAGGCGCGGCGGTATGGCCATTTTTGACGCCGAGCGCGGCTTCCAGCGCCAGATACACAACATAGAGAACACCCCGTTCAGGACGAAGTTCGAGGACGATATAGCCAAATTTTCCGGCTGCAGCGGCATAGGCTGCATAAGCGACACCGACCCGCAGCCCCTGCTCGTGCGCTCTCACCTCGGCCTCTACGCCATCACCACCGTCGGCATCATAAATAATGCCGAAAAGCTGGTGGAGCAGTATTTTTCCGACCACGGGCATCAGTTCATGGCCATGAGCTCCGGCAAGGTCAACCAGACCGAGCTCATCGCCGCGCTGATTAACCAGTGCGATTCGCTCGCCGACGGCATCCGCCACGCGCAGGATATCATCGACGGCTCCGCCACCGTCCTCATTCTGAATAAGGACGGTATAATCGCGGCGCGCGACAAGGTCGGCAGGCTGCCGGTGCTCGTAGGCCACGACGAAAACGGCCACTGCGTCTCTTTCGAGTCCTTCGCATACAGCAAGCTCGGCTATCACGACGAGTACGAGCTCGGCCCCGGCGAGATTGTTCAGATTACGCCCGACAAAATCACCACCCTGCGCGAGCCGGGGAATGAAATGAAAATCTGTGCCTTCCTCTGGACCTACTACGGCTATCCCAACTCGCGCTACGAGGGCGTGAACGTCGAGATGATGCGCTATAAGAACGGACACCGCATGGCCGCCGACGAGATAGAGCGCGGCACTCTGCCGGATGTCGACTTCGTCGCCGGCGTGCCGGACTCCGGCGTGCCACACGCCATAGGCTACGCCAACGAGAGCAAGCTGCCCTTTGCCCGTCCCTTCGTCAAGTACACTCCCACCTGGCCGCGCAGCTTTATGCCCGCGAACCAGCAGGTGCGCGACCAGGTCGCCAAAATGAAGCAGATTCCCGTCCCCGAGCTGATTGAGAACAAAAAGCTCCTCTTTGTCGACGACAGCATAGTCCGCGGCACCCAGCTGCGCGAGACGGTCGAATTCCTCTACGACAGCGGCGCCGCCGAGGTGCACATGCGCTCAGCCTGCCCGCCCATCATGTACGGCTGCAAATACCTCAACTTCTCCCGCAGCAACTCCGAGATGGAGCTCATCGCCCGCAGAACGGTGCAGGAGCTCGAGGGCGACGAGGGTCAGGAGCACCTTGAGGAATACTCCGACTCCACCACCGAGCGCGGCCAGTGCCTGCTCAGCGCTATCTGCAAAAAGCTGCACATCACCTCGCTCGGCTATCAGTCGCTCGACGGCCTGCTCGACTCCATCGGCATTGACCGCGACAAAATCTGCACCTACTGCTGGAACGGAAAGGAGTAAACCATGAAAAACTCTCGCTCTGACTCTTACGCCGCCGCCGGCGTCGACGTCACCGCCGGCTACGAGGCGGTCGACCGCATAAAGCCCCTCGTCGAGTCCACCTACATCCCCGGCGTCATGGGCTCGCTCGGCGGATTCGGCGGCATGTTCGCCCTCGATACCGCCGGCATGAAGGAGCCCGTGCTCGTCTCCGGCACCGACGGCGTCGGCACCAAGCTGAAGCTCGCCTTCCTGATGGACAAGCACGACACCGTCGGCATCGACTGCGTCGCCATGTGCGTAAACGACATAGTCTGCGGCGGAGCAAAGCCCCTGTTTTTCTTCTATTACATCGCCTGCGGCAAGAACTACCCCGAGCGCATCCAGGCCATAGTCGAGGGCGTCACCGAGGGCTGCCGCCAGGCCGGCTGCGCCCTTGTCGGCGGCGAGACCGCCGAGATGCCCGGCTTCTATCCCATCGACGAGTACGACCTCGCCGGATTCTCCGTCGGCGTCGTCGATAAATCCAAGATTCTCTCCAACGACGACGTCAAAGAGGGCGACGTGGTCATAGCCCTGCCCTCCAGCGGCGTGCACTCCAACGGCTTCTCGCTCGTCCGCAAGGTGTTCGACGTTGAGAACCGCGACATCAAGTCCCCGATGGCCGAGCTCGGCGGCAAGAGCCTCGGCGAGACCCTGCTCACGCCGACCCGCATCTACGTCAAGCAGGTGCTGAAGCTGATGGAGAGCGTCAAGGTCAAATCCGTTGCCCACATCACCGGCGGCGGCTTCTATGAGAACATGACCCGCAGCATGCCCAAGGGGCTCTCCGTGAAGATAAAGCGCGCCGACGTGCGCGTGCTGCCCATATTCGACCTCATCGCCAAAGAGGGCGGCATAGACGAGCGCGACATGTTCAACACCTTCAATATGGGCGTCGGCATGATAGTCACAGTCGCACCCGAGGAGGCCGACAAGGCTCTCGAGGTTCTGCGCGGCTGCGGCGAGGACGCCTATGTTCTCGGCGAGGTTGTTGTTTCCGACGAGGGCGTCATCATATGCTGAAGGAAAAGGCCCGTATAGCCGTCCTCGTCTCCGGCGGCGGCACCAATCTTCAGGCGCTGATTGACGCGCAGAAGAGCGGCATCATCAAAAGCGGCGAGATTTGCCTTGTAGTCTCCAACGTCGAGGGCGCCTACGCGCTCACCCGCGCGGAGAATAACGGCATTCCCGCCGTCACTATCACGAGAAAGGCCGCCGGGGGACAGGAGGGCTTCGAGCGCAGGCTCAGCGAGGTGCTCTCAGAGCACAATATCGAGCTGATTGTCCTCGCCGGCTTCCTCAGCATACTCACCGGCAATTTCACCGGTAAATATCCGAACAGAATTATAAACGTGCACCCGGCGCTCATACCGTCATTCTGCGGCAAGGGCTATTATGGCCTCAAGGTTCATGAGGCCGCGCTCGCCTACGGCGTGAAAGTCACCGGCGCAACTGTGCATTTTGTGAACGAAGTGCCCGACGGGGGACAGATCATCCTCCAGAAGGCGGTCAGCATCAGAAAGGGCGATACCCCGGAGATACTGCAGCGCCGCGTCATGGAGCAGGCCGAATGGAAGCTCCTGCCGCGCGCCGCGGAAATTGTCTCCAGGGAGATTGTCAAGGCCAGAAATTGAATCAGACAGGGGTGTCAGATATGAAAGTCCTTGTGGTTGGCGGCGGCGGACGCGAGCACGCCATCATCAAAAAGCTCAAAGAGAGCAGTGAGATTACCGAGCTGTACGCACTGCCCGGCAACGGCGGCATCGCCAAGGATGCCGTGTGCGTACCCATAGGCGCCAAAGATATAGACGGCATATCCGCATTTGCCAAAGAAAAGAGCATCGACTTCGCCGTCGTGGCGCCGGACGATCCGCTGGTGCTCGGCGCGGTCGATGCGCTCGAGGCGCTCGGCATAGCCTGCTTCGGGCCGAGGAAAAACGCCGCCATCATCGAGGGCAGCAAGATATTTGCCAAGGACCTCATGAAGAAATACGGTATTCCCACCGCCGCCTACGAGGTGTTCACCG
>CALWXY010000121.1 GCA_944385595.1 uncultured Oscillospiraceae bacterium | reverse complement strand
GCCATAGACGACGTGCTCGAGAGCACCGAGGCCGTACCCACGGCCGAGAGGCTGCTCGATGAATAAAGGACGGCTGTCATACAGCCGCTCGAGCGCCATAGTGTCGCTGCCCGTGATGGGGCTGTGCCTGCTGCTGGGCGTGCTCGCGGCGTTTTTCGGCCAGGGCGCGCTGAGCGCCGCGCTGATGTTCGTCTTCCTCTTCGCGCTGGCGGCGCGGCTGTGGTCGGCGCTGGCCGCGAGGCGGCTGAAATTTTCGATAAAAAGCCCGGCCGGCGGCGTCTTCCCCGGCGACGAGCTGGAGTTTAAGCTCCGCGCGGAGAACGACAAGTTCATGCCTCTGGTGTGGCTGGATTTGTTCGCGCCGGTGCCGGTCAGCTCATGTATGGTGCCGGAGGACAGCCGCAAGCCGGAGGAGTGGGAGTGCTCCGGCCTCGAGGAGCAGGGCGCCTCGACCGAGATAGTCGGCGAGAAGCGCTTTTCGCTTATCATGTGGTACGAGACGGTGAGCGCCACAATGCGCTGGCGCGCCGAGCGGCGGGGCATATTCTCCATGTCCGGCTGGCGGCTTCGCACGGGCGACGGCTTCGGCCTCGAGCAGCTCGAGCTGGAGCTGCCGCAGTCCGATTTGCGCGAGATAGCCGTCTACCCCAAGCTCGTGAACGTCATACCCGACATGTTCCTCCGAAATCTCTGGAACTCCGAGAGCGGCTCGCGCGGCGTCATGGAGGACCCGACGGTCATCCGCTCGACGCGCGACTATATGACGACGGATTCCCTCAAGCACATCAACTGGCGGCTCGCCGCGCGCGGCCTGCCGCTCGCCGTGAACGTCTTTGAGGACATACTGCCGAAGAGCGTGCACTTCATCGTCGACGGCGACAGCTTCGCGCCGCTCGGCGAGCGCTCCGAGGAGCTGGAGGACACGCTGAGCATAATCGGCTCGCTGGCGGTGCGGCTCGAGCGCGCGCAGGTGCGCTGCGGGCTGAGCCTGCCGTCGGGGAAGGGCAGGGCGCCGGTGAATATCTTCGCCGCCGACGGCGCACAGACAGCCGACCTGCTCTGGGCGCTTGCGGCCTACGAGCTGCCGGAACCGAAGCTCGACGACAACGGCGAGCGCATATTCCCGCCGCCGAAATTCGACGAGGCGCCCATCTACGACGGCGTCCGCGCCGCGGGCAGGTTCTACTACGTCGCCTACAGCTCGGCCTCGCTGCCGGACAGGAGGCTGCTGCGCGCCCTCGGCTCCGGCTGCACGACGGTGCTGACCTACGAGGAGCCGGAGTACGGCGGCGACTTTGAGACCGCCTGCCTCAAAAAGCTGCGGGAGGTGAAGAGCGATGCCTGACGGGAGAGCCTTTCCCACCTTCGCGGCGCAGCTCGCCACGGCCTGCGCCGTGTGCAGCTTCGTGCAGATTATGGGCATGTCCTCCGGCGGCGAGCTGGGGCTGTACCCGCTGATACTGATCCCCTACGCCGCCGCGGCCTACGGCATAGACCGCCTCTTCCTGCGCCGCGAGCGCAGCATGAGGGCGCTGGCGCTGCTGAACACCGCCATGGGCCTCGCCATATTCGCGGCCTGCTTCGCGCTCGACGCCTGCGGCGATTTGGCCTCGACGCTGTTCACGGCGCTATTCTGCCTGGGGCTTACCGTGCGCGCGGCCTCGCTGTGCCTGCGGCGCATGGAGCTGCGCTCTATGCTGCTCACCATGGAGCTGTGCCTGTTCCTGCTGGTGGCGCAGGTGGGCTTCGGAGCGGCCTCCGGCATGGGCGTCGCCGCCTACGCGCCAATCATGGCCGGAGCCGCGGCTTCGATACTCGGACTGGTCATCTACAGAACCGAGGGCAGCCTCGGCGCGCGCGGCTGGGCGTTTACCGCCGCGGCCTTTGCCGGAATCTTCGCCCTGCTGTGGCTGCTGGTGAGCTTCGCCGCCGCACCCGCCGGACATGGCATAGTCGCGATCTGGAACGCCGCCGTCGCGGCGGTGAAGAGTGTCTTCAGCCTCATATACAGGTTCCTGGCCTACCTCATCTCGCTGCTGCCTGAGGCGGAATACGGCGAGGCCGAGATGGAGACGCCGGAGGGCATAGTCATGGAGGAGCTGCCGGAGACGGAGACCAGCCCCATAATCGCCGGCATATTGCTCGCCATAATCGCCGCGCTGCTGATCTACGGCCTCGTGCGCCTGCTGATCAGGCTCGGCCGCATCAACATAGGCGGCCGCAAGATTTCGGCACACAGCCGCACAAAGCGCCGCAGAGCGGCGCTCGGCCCCGCGCTCGCGAGGCTCTTCGCCTCGTGGAAAAAGGCGCTGCGCCTGCGCGTGAAGCTCTGGCAGCGCCGCTCGACGCCGGAGGGGCTGCTGTGCATACTCATACGCAAATGCCGCCTCACGCCCTGGCACAAGCGCCCGGGCGAGACGCCGCGGCTCTTCCTCACCCGCCTCGCCGACTCCGCCGAGGACGACGCGGAGCTGCACTCGGCGCTGCTGCGCCTCATACCGGCGGTCGACGCCGCCGTGTATTCGCCCGGCGGGCGCGGAGTGGATTTCGACGGCGCCGCCGCCGTGCGGCGCAGGATAAGCTCCGCCGTTCGCAGGCGCTTCGCGCGCGACAGCCTCGCCTCCGCCTTCGCGAAGATTAGACACAAATAAAAAATCCGTCCGCTCACTGAGCGGACGGATTTTTGCTTTGCCTTATTTCCTGCGCCAGAGGAGCATGTTGTCCTCAAACGCGGCGGCGAGCTCGCCGCCGTCCTTCAGCCAGGAGAGATAGGAGCGCACCGTGCTGCCGACGAGGACGTACTGCTGGAAGTCCATGCCCAGCCCGTAGCGGGCGAAGAGCTTTTGCAGCAGCTGCTCGAAGGAGAGCGGCTCGGCGCACAGCTCGAGTATGGCCCCGGCAATCTCGTGCACCTTGTCGATGTTCAGCTGCGCCAGCTCGGAGACGTCCTCAGACACCGGGGCATGGGCGGGGACGAACATCTCGGCGCTCATGGATTTGACGCGCTCAAGCGTCGCGAGGTAGGCGGCGACGTCGTAGATGAAGCCAATCTGGTATTTCTCAAGTGTCTCGCGGCTGGACAGGCAGTCGGCGAGGAAGACGACGCCGTCCGGCGTGCGGAAGCCGGCCATGTGGAAGAAGTGGCCGGGCAGCTCGATAAGCTCGAAGCCGTCGGGCAGCACCTCCGGCGTGAGCGCGGCGCAGTCGCTCTCCTGGGCCATGAGGAATTTGTGCCGCAGGTCGGAGCAGGGGAAGCCGCCGTAGAGGAAGGACGGCTCAAGCACCGGGTATCGCGTGAAGGCGCACTCGATGCCTGGCGCGTAGACGCGGCAGCCGGTCTGATTTTGCAGATAGCGGTTGCCGCCGATATGGTCGGCGTTGGAGTGGGTGTTGTATATGGCGGCGAGGCGCCAGGAGTTTGCGTCGAGGTGCTGGCGCACCTTGCGCCCGGCGTCCTTGTCGCTGCCGCTGTCTATGAGGCAGACCTCGTTTTCCCCGGTGAGGCAGAGGCCTATGCGCGCGGGGCTCTGGATGTAGCAGGTTTTGTCCGTGATATGTATGAGTTCGTACATGGTGTCCCGGCTTTCAGAGGTTGATGTCGTTGGTGTGGCTGTGAAACAGCTCGTCCTTCTCCTTGTCGCTGAGGACGCTGGCGTAGAGCTTGAGCTCGTGCGTGGTCTCCCAGTTGCTGAGGACGGATATGGCAGCGTGGATGAGGACTATGCAGAAGATGACTATGACCTCCGAGAAGCTGTGCGCCGTGATTAGGCGGAGAATCTCGGAGCAGAGGATGAACAGCAGCGAGACGTTCATCCACTTGCGGAGATAGAGGACGGTGTGGTGCTTGTGGCGGTAGAACATGTAGAGCGTTCTGACGCAGGCGAATATCATCAGCACGACGGCCACAAATTCGAAGAGTATGATGCCGAGATTGGCGCAGAGTTCAAGCAGCTCGTTGAGAATGCCGACCTTGGGTGCGTCTCCCCTGGTGATGCCGTCGATTACCGAAGCTAACTGGTTCATACAGACCTCCAAAAAATTTATAACATCTTAACATACAGTTATATTATATTTGAAGCCGCCCCCGCACGCAAGATTTTTTTCGGCGAAATTTAAAGATTTTGAATATTGCTTCATATTGAAGATCTATATTCCGCATATTGCATGAATGATAGCTCGCCGAAAAAGCTCACTTTATCAAAGTAAACAGAAAAAATATTTTGCAGCCGGCCGCTATTGAATAATTTAAAAAGAGGTGATATAATGCGTTTAATTTACACTGGTGATGTATAAATATCGCCGTGAAGTCTGCAATATTAAGCAAAGGAGAATGTCAAATGTCCTACGTTGATGAAGTATATCAGAATCTCGTGGAAAAAAATCCCGCTCAGCCTGAGTTCCTCCAGGCCGCCAAGGAAGTGCTCGACTCCCTGCGCCCCGTCATCGAGGCCAATGAGGAGAAGTACCGCAGCGTCTCCCTGCTCGAGCGCCTCGTGAACCCCGAGCGCGCCATCCAGTTCCGCGTCCCCTGGGTCGACGATCAGGGCAAGGTCCAGGTCAACACCGGCTACCGCGTGCAGTACAACACCGCCATCGGCCCCGTCAAGGGCGGCCTGCGCCTGCACCCCTCCGTCAACCTCAGCATCATGAAGTTCCTCGGCTTTGAGCAGACCTTCAAAAACAGCCTGACCGGCCTGCCCATCGGCGGCGGCAAGGGCGGCAGCGACTTCGACCCCAAGGGCAAGTCCGACCGCGAGGTCATGGCCTTCTGCCAGAGCTTTATGACCGAGCTCTATAAGTACATCGGACCGAACCAGGACGTCCCCGCCGGCGATATCGGCGTCGGCGCCCGCGAGATCGGCTTCATGTACGGCCAGTACAAGCGCATCACCGGCCGCTATGAGGGCGTCCTCACCGGCAAGGGCATCAGCTACGGCGGCTCCCTCGCCCGCACCGAGGCCACCGGCTACGGCCTGCTCTACCTCACCCAGGAGATGCTCAAGTGCAACGGCCACGACATAAAGGGCAAGATCTGCGCCGTCTCCGGCTCCGGCAACGTCGCCCAGTACGCCATCCAGAAGGCGTGGCAGCTCGGCGCCAAGCCCGTCACCTGCTCCGACTCCAACGGCTGGATCTACGATCCCGACGGCATCGACTTCGACACCCTCGCCTAGGTCAAGCAGGTCCGCCGCGCCCGCCTCACCGAGTATGCCAAGGCCCGCCCCAACTCCGTCTACCACGAGGGCCGCGGCGTGTGGACCGTCAAGTGCGACGTCGCCCTCCCCTGCGCCACCCAGAACGAGCTGTTCATCGACGACGCCAAGGAGCTCGTGAAGAACGGCTGCATCGCCGTCTGCGAGGGCGCCAACATGCCCACCACACTCGACGCCACCGAGTACCTCCAGAAGAACGGCGTCCTCTTCACCCCCGGCAAGGCTTCCAACGCCGGCGGCGTGGCCGTCTCCGCTCTTGAGATGAGCCAGAACAGCGAGCGCCTCAGCTGGACCTTCGAGGAGGTTGACGCCCGTCTCCAGAAGATTATGGTCGACCTCTTCCACAACATCGACGACGCCGCCAAGAAGTACGGCATGGCCGGCAACTACGTCGCCGGCGCCAACATCGCCGGCTTCCTCAAGGTCGCCGACGCCATGCTCGCTCAGGGCATCTGCTGAGTAACCGACAGACCGTTTAAAACGGGGGCTTAACGCCCCCGTTTTTCTTTATAGAGGTGGATTATGGCATATACATTCACAGAAATCCTGGCCATGTTCTTCGTCTACGCCTTCCTCGGCTGGTGTACGGAGGTGGCCTTCGCGGCGGTGGACTCCGGCAAATTCGTGAACCGCGGCTTTCTGAACGGCCCTGTGTGCCCGATATACGGCGTCGGCGTCGTGGCGGTGGCGCTGTGCCTCGAGCCGGTGCGGCACAACACGGCGCTGCTGTTCGTGGGCGCCGTGATTGTCACCTCGGCGCTCGAGTGGCTGACGGGCTTCGTGCTTGAGAAGATATTCCACGCGAGATGGTGGGACTACAGCGAGCTGCCGTTCAACATAGGCGGCTACGTCTGCCTGAAGTTCTCGCTGATGTGGGGCCTCGCCTGCGTGCTGGTCATGCGCACCGTGCACCCGACGGTGCTGTTCCTCATAGGGCTGGTGCCGGAGCTGCTGCTGCGCATACTGCTCGCGGTGGCGACGGCTGCGCTCGCCGCCGACCTCACGGTGACGGTGCTCGGCATACGCCGTATGCAGGCGAGACTGAGCGTGCTGACGAAGATGGCGGCGGATCTGCGCGAGCTGTCTGACGACGTGGGCGAGCGGATATCGGAGAACGTGATAGCCGCGGTCGACAGGCTGGAGGAGGCGCGCGACGACTACGAGGAGCGGCGCGACGAGCTGCGCGAGAAGCGCGAGGAGTTCAAAAAGCAGCTGGAGGACCTCCGCCGGGGCGAGCGGCGTATGCTGAAAGCCTTCCCGAGCCTGCGCTCCCAGCGCTACCAGGATATGCTCGACCGCATCCGCGAGCATTTGAAAAAGTGAGTGGAATTGTTCACAAATATCGGTTAAAATATATACATATTGATTTACCGGTGGTGAGGGTATGTTTTTCGATTACAGCTATATCGTCCTCGTCATGCCCGCGGTGCTGTTTGCCATGTGGGCGAGCTCGAGGGTCAATTCCACATTCCGCCGATACCAGGGCCAGCTCTCGCGCAGACATATCTCCGGCGCGGCGGCTGCGCGCGCCGTGCTCGACGCAAACGGCCTCTATAACGTCCGCATCGAGCACATATCCGGCCAGCTCACCGACCACTACGACCCGCGCGAGCAGGTGATACGCCTGTCTGACGGCGTCTACTCCGGCACGTCCACCGCCGCCATAGGCGTCGCGGCGCACGAGGCCGGCCACGCGATTCAGTACGCGGAGAACTACGCGCCGATACGCTTCCGCGCGGCGATAATCCCCATCACGAATATCGGCTCGCAGCTCGCGCTGCCGCTGGTGCTGATAGGGCTGTTTTTCATGAGCGCGGGACAGGTGTTCGTGAATATCGCCTACGCGGGCATAGCCTGCTTCGCGCTGTCGACGGTGTTCCAGCTGGTCACGCTGCCGACGGAGTTCAACGCCAGCCGCCGCGCGCTCGCGGCGATAGAGTCCGGCCGCCTGCTGGACGAGGACGAGCTTGTCGGCGCGAGGAAGACGCTCTCGGCCGCCGCTCTGACCTACGTTGCGGCGCTGGCCGTCTCGCTGGCGCAGCTGCTGCGCCTGCTCGTCATCGTCGGCGGGCGGAGAAGAGACTGACAATCAAACGAAAAGCCGCGGCCCAGCCGCGGCTTTTTTGCCTCTTAAGACAAAAAGTATTCGAGTATTCCTATGAGATTGTATGAGAATGCAACTATACTCAATATTCTTATCGAGTGCATGACGGCGACTTTTGGGGCATCCGCCCCCATGTCGTCGGCAATTATGGACATTTCATTCAGACCGCCGGGTGAACACATCAGCATGCATGTTTTGAAGTCAAAACTCGAGCAGCGGTATATAAGCAGCGAGCACAAATACGAATAGATGAGGCTGAGGACTATCAGTATCATCACAGGAACTATTACAGATGAGATGATGTACAGCGAATCGCGCACCATCTGTACGCCAACATAGCAGCCTATTCCCAACTGCACGACGTATTTTGCATTGCGCGGCATGGCTATCCTGCCGTATCGCACATTTTCAGCTGCGACGAAGACAGCGGAGCCGAGTATAGCGCCGGACGGAACACTGAAATGCTTGAACAGCAGCCCGCCGCAGATTGCAAGCGGCGCTGTGAGCGCGAGCGGGGCCGGGGGCAGGGAAATGTCATTGCGGCCGCCCACCGGCTCGCTGAGCGGGGCGGAGCGGTGAGCGGGGTAGAGCTTTCGCCTCTCAATAAACTGAATAAGGCCGGGAAAGGCCGAATTCACAAACAGGAGCCGGCAGAACTGTATGACCGCGACGTAAATCGGGTCGGCTCCAAAGTCGGGGGCCATGATTGTCATGTCTGCCATTCCTCCGGGTGCGCTGGAGAAAACAGCAGTTGGAAAGTCCTTAATACCGCTGTAGTACATACCGGCTGCACACAGAAGATTAAAAGCTGTCAGACAGATTAACAGTAAAGCGGCGGGAAGTATCAGCTGCCTCAATTGACGCAAATCTTTCCTGGATACTCGACTGCCTATTACCGCCCCGGAGGCAATCTGCACTATGGTTTTTAATTGTGATGGGAAAATCGTAAGCGCGGGGAATATCAGAGTACAAGCGGAGACGCCCACAATGGAGCCGGTGAGCATGGGAGTTGGTATACGAATAGCTCTAAAGACTATTCCTCCAACAAAGGCGGATGCTATGGTTACAGATAGCTGGAACAACATATTCACTGCAGCACCTCACAACAAGAATATGACGATACGGAGTAAGGGAGAGAGAACCTTACTCCGTATCGGTTAAGGAGTGCAACTGTTGTGTCTTTACTTGGATTTTTTGGCTGAGAGCCTTGCGCTGATGATGGGGAAGAGGAAACTAACTATTATAATTATCATCAGCACGATATTGATGCCACCGGTGAAGAAGATTTTCAGCGAGCCGCCGGAGAGCACCATGGCGCGGCGGATATTGTTCTCAACCAGAACGCCGAGGACGTATCCGAGCACGGCGGCCGCCACGGAGAAGTCGTTGATTTTCATGATGAAGCCGATGATGCCGAAGACCAGCGCAATAAATATCGAGAACGGGTCGTTGGTCTCACAGTATGCGCCGATGAAGCAGAACAGGAGTATCGCTGTGGTCATATATTTCTGTGGTACCATCGTGATGGCGAGAGAGGGTCGGACCAACACAAGGCCAACTAGCAGCATCACTATCTGGGCGACGAGCATACAGGCCATCATAGTATACGGTATTTCTGGCTGTGTAGAGAAGAGCATGGGGCCGGGAGCAACGCCCTGAAGATTGAAGCCGGCGAGCAGTATTGCCGTTGAGTTAGAGCCGGGTATACCGAGAGCGAGCAAGGGTATGAGCGCGCCAGCGGGCACCGCGTTATTTCCAGCCTCGGGAGCGGCAACGCCGCGGATATCACCGTGTCCGAAAGTCTCGTTATTCTTGCAGAGTTGCTTGGCCTGAGAATAGCATATCCATGAGGATATCGTAGCGCCGACGCCGGGGAGAGCCCCAAGAAAGGTGCCAACCACGCCGCTGCCTGCCGTTATGGGCAATATTTGCTTCCAATCCTGTTTGTTCAGATGCTGGATCTTGAAATCGTGATCGCCTTTGACACCTTGATATCCGTCATAGATTTGCGAGAAGACCTCGCTTATTGCGAAGAAACCAACTATGACCGGGACGATGTCGAGACCCTCCATTAGCTTATAATAGCCGAACATATAGCGTGAGGTGCCGGTTATCGGGTCGAGACCTATGGTCGCTATCCATAGGCCGAAAAGTGCCGAAATAAAGCCTTTTATAGCGTTTGCTCCGGCAACAGAGCCGACGACAGAGAGCCCCATAAGTCCCATGAGCGCATATTGGGAGGGACCGAACTTCAGACCGAAGCTCGCCAGAGGCAGTGAGAAGATGACCATGAGTATGACAGAGATAACGCCGGCTATAACACCGCTGTAGAGCGAAGTGAGGAGAGCCTTGCCCCCAAGGCCTTTTTTGTTCAGCTCATAGCCGTCGAGCACTGTTGCGGCGGCAGCGCTAGTTCCAGGGGTCTTTATCAATATCGCTGGTATAGAGCCGCCGTATTCGGCACCGACATAGACTGCGGCGAGCATTGGAAGGGCATGATTTAAATCCATGCCGTATGTGAGCGGCAGCATCAGAGCCATGGCTATGGAGGCATTTATGCCTGGTATAGCGCCGCCTATGGTGCCCCACACGACGCCGGCCAGTACGCTCAGTATATTGTCCGGCGCAATGGCGATGGTAAGGCCATAAAAGAAATCAGACAGCATATTTTCTACCTCCTAATTAAATGAACGGAATTGGAGGGAGCAGTATGCCCATTGCGACTTTGAACAGGAAGTAAAGCACTGAAGTTAACACTATGGCGTAGATGATAGCCACCTTTAACTTTCCACCGTAGTAGAGAGTCATTATCAAAATGAATATTGGAGTGACGATGAGGAAACCAAGCACTTCAAACAAAAGCAGATACACAATCATGGCAAAAATTGTCACAAGCAGTTGAACCGGCTGCTTTTTGCTTGAACTCTCGCTTTTATCGTCGTTGCCCTGCGAAACTTTTGTAGTCTTGTCACCGAATATTACCAGAATAGTACCCATCAGGAACATGGCCCCCGTTAAGAAAAGAGGCCAGGCAGCAGCACCGAGAGGGTCGTTGGTGAGCATAGCGCTGCTGTCAAAAGTAGTTGCCGTAACAAATGCGATAGCGCTGAACACCATCGTTATGATGCCGCTTATCCTCGTGGCACTGAGAAATTTTTTCATAGTTCACCTCCAGCAGATCCTGCACATCTATCATCATCCGGAGCCCGCACAGCGGGCTCCGGACAGAGCTTTGCTTGATGTGTGCCGTTTGCGGCCGAGCCGTCAGCCGAGCCTGTCGAGTGCGTATGCGGCGAAATCGGCGTAGTTCTGCTCAATCTCGTCGGCGGTCATATAGCAGACCTCAGCGCCCTGGCCAAGGATGACGTCCTTAAACTCGTCGGTCTCTATTGCCATTCTAATTATGCGGTCGAGCTCAGCGCATACCTCGTCGGGGGTATCGGGCGGGACTATGATGCCGCGCGCTTTCTCGAGCACAACGTCGACGCCCTGCTCGCAGAGCGGGAGCACGTCGGGCAGAGTGGTGGTCGGCGAATCGAGCAGAGTTGCGAGCACTTTGATGTCGCCGTTCAGATAGCTGGCGCTGAAGTCGTCATAGGAACCGGCGGAGATGTCGATATGACCGCCGAGCAGAGAGGTGAAGCACTCCGGGGAGCTGTCGAAGACGACGATTTTGGCATCGATGCCGGTCTCCTCAATGAGAACAGTCTGAGATAGAGCCTCGGACGACTGCGGCATCGGGAAGCCGAAGGAGAGCTCGCCGGGATGCTCATTGGCATATTCAACCAGCCCCTGAATGTCGTCGAAGGGCAGGTCTGCGCGGCAGTAGATATACTCTGGGTCTTTGACTATGCCGCAGACAAATTTGAATTGGTCGTAGGTAACGGGGATATCGGTGAATATGGAGGCGAGCACCAGAGAGGTGGAGGTGCCCATAAGCGTATATCCGTCGGGATTACATTCAATGAGGTGGTTCATGGCGACTGCGCCGGATGAGCCAACACGGTTTTCAACGACCATATTGTGTCCGTTGAGCTTACCATCGAGAGCTTTGGCCATGGTGCGGAGCATGACGTCGCCGCCGGAACCGACCTGAGAAAAATATATGGCGGTGATATCTTTTTCTGGGAAAGTCGAAGTCAGGGGCGCAGACTCAGGCGATGTTGAACTTGGCGCTGCGCTTTCAGGCGCTGTAGATTCAGTTGTGCTTCCGCCGCAGGCGGCGAGGCAGAACACCAGGGACAGTACGACAATAAGAGAGCAGAGCCTTTTTTTCATTATAATTACCTCCTCAAATTAATTTTGTCTTAGCTTTCAGAACGATTCCGTGAGGGTGTTTTCATTTATATCTGCTTATCGTAGAGCCTGAGTGCGTTTTTATACAGCAGCTGTTCGGCGGTCTCGACTGCCTGCGGGATGGTGAGGACGCCACGCTTCACGCAGTTTTCGAGCGTGAACTCCAGCGCGGATTTTGCAATCTTCGCGCTCATCCAGTTCAGCTCGGGGTGGTTGTGCGAGCCGGTGCCGAAGGTGATTTTACTGTTCGGCGCCATGGCGATAATCTCCTCCACAATCTGAGCAAAGTTGAACGACGCCCACGGCAGTACCTGCGCCATATCTGCCCAGATATTCGGATAGGTATTTGCCATCACCGCAACGTTGCGCGTGTGCGGATAGCTGCAGTGCAGCAGCACTATGTGGCTGCGGTAGAACTCGTCGTTGTTCAGCATCTCGCAGAAGCAGAATGGGTCGAGCTGCTCCATAATGCCGTGATAAGTTTTGCCGGTTATGCCGGTGTGTATGTGTATGGGGAAGTCTATCTCCTGCGTCAGCAGCAGCATGTGGCAGAATATTCCGTAGTAGACCTCCTCATAGGCCAGCTTGTCGCCCGCCTTGGCGGCGGCGAACTGAGCGCGCGCCTCATCGGCGATGACGATGTGCGGCTTGCGCGTCATCTTCTCAAGCACATGGTATTTCACGCCGTGGAAGTGTTCGGTGAGTATGGCGTGCCGAACCTCGGCGTCGAGCCTGTCGAGCAGCTCGTCGTAGCTCGCGGCCTCCTTGAAGTAATCGACTATGCGCGGGTCAATCTGCCAGAGCCTGTATATCTTCGAGGGGAAGACATCCAGCTCCGAGGCGCCCATGGGAAGCGGCGAGTCGACCATCTCAGCTATGATGTTCTGGTCGCGGTATAGCATCTCCGTGTAGCCCTTCATGTCCTGCAGTGAGCGCTTGTTGCGCTCCGCCAGCACCACATCCAGATTGGGCTCACATCTGTACAGCTCCGACAGATAGGCCACCAGTGTCTTGGTCACGCCGAGGTTGGCGGCGACGGTGCGGAGATAGTCGTCGGTGCAGGAGGCCGGGTCGGAATTTACCGGAGTACCGAAATGCTTGCCCGGTGCTAGGATATCGCCATAGCCATGGGCGAAGGGAGTGATGAACTCTCGAAGACTTATTTCGCGGTTGCTGGTGTCAATCAGATGCGTGTGGTTGTCAAAGAAAGGGATGTCCTTAAAGTTAAACATGGTGCCTCCTTTTCAGCTCCACTGGTGGAGCTGGAGCTTATTTTACGCATCTTCGAAGATCGATTTTGATTATAATTGCAGATTTATTTGTTGTCAAATGGCGTGAAACTGTGAAAAATCATCAAAAAATGCTTGATAGATAAACATAATTTATGTATAATGGCGTTAACGGGAATAGACAATATACAGGGCCTCCGCAGAGCGCGCGGGGCGTAAGAGAAAGAATTTTCTCATAAAAAACTATTGTGAGTCGAATGCCGGTGCCAGGACGGCGCGGAGGAGAAAGATGCGTATAGAGGACCTTAACATGTTCATAAGCATAGCGAAATATCGTTCCATATCTGAGGCGGCACGCAGAGAGCACTTCACGCAGCCGGCGGTGAGCGCGATGCTGCATTCCATGGAAAAGCAGTTGGGCGTCAAGCTGGTGGAGCGCAGGGAGCGGCAGCGGCAGCTGCTCGTGCTCACGCCTGAGGGCGAGACGGTGCTGCGGCACGCTGAGAGGATAGTTTCTGAATATCAGGAGATGGCTCTGGACATAGCAGGCAGGAGCATAAGCGACGAGCCTTTCACCGTAGGCTGTGGCCGCAGTTTCAGCGTCCTCATAATGCCGGCGCTGGTGGGGAATTTTAAAAAGAAATACCCCAACATTCCGCTTGAGATGCGCACCTATCTCAATACAAGACTGGCGCTTATGGACATGGGTACCGAGCTGGATATGACGCTTTCAAGCGTCCCTGCGAGGGCACCGGGGCTCATATACGAGAAGCTGATGGATGACCCTTTCCTGCTTGCATGTCCACCGGATATGGACATGCCGGAGGAGATATCCATGCATCAGATGAAGAAGCTGCCGTTTATCATGCGTGAGCGGGAGAGCTTCACATATGAGCAGGTGCGTATGGCGCTCAATAAACGCGGAGTGAATATAGAGGACCTGAACGTGATTATGACGGTGCATGACAACGCGGCCGTCAAGCAGGCCATAGAGATGGGAAACGGCTGCGGATTTGTGCCATGGTCCGCTGTGACGAATGTGAAGATGAAGCACAGGGATATCCGAATAGTCCACGTGAAAGGCTTTGAAATAATGCGCTCGATATACCTTGTGAGACGGGAGAACCAGCCGCTCAGCGGCAACAGGCAGCTGTTTTGGGCATATGCGCTCTCAGGAAAATGGTATAGGGATTTGTTCGTGCATGAGCCGCCGGTGATGTAGGCAAACTTTAGAAAATATAGCAAAGCCCCCGCCGCGCGGCGGGGGTTTTACCTTACGCCTCCATGTGTTTGCCGAGGAAGGCGGCGACGGTCTGGGCGAGCTTGTACTCGGTGACGCCGCTGGTCTGCCCGTTTTCGCTTATGAACAGCACCAGTCCGAGCGCGTCGCCGCTGGAAATGATGGGCGCCGCGACCGACACCGTGAGACTCTCGCTGCCGGGCACGACGGGCACGGCGGCCTCGCCGCTGCGGCGCTGATAGATCCGGCGCTCCTCCATAATCTGCTCCAGCTCCGGCGTGATGGAGTGGCCGAGCAGCTCGCGCCTGCCGGAGCCGCAGGCGGCGATTATCGTGTCCCTGTCGCTGATTGCTGCGGGCAGCCCCGCGCTTTTGCTCAGCGTCTCGCAGAACTGGGCGGCGAAATCCTCAAGCCCGCCCATGAGGGAGTACTTTTTGAATATGACCTCGCCGTCGCGGCTGGTGTAGATCTCCAGCGGGTCGCCGTCACTGATAACATTGGCATGGAACACCTTGTCCGGGTGCTGTTTTGTCTCCTGGACGATGGTGACGTGTGAGATATGTCCCATGCCTGACTTAAAATTTACGGTGCCCTCCGAATAAACAGCTGCCGCGGCCACGCAGTCCTCCGTAGGGCGGGGGCTTGCCCCCGCCGCCTCCGGTAATGTCGGCAATGTGCC
>CALWXY010000120.1 GCA_944385595.1 uncultured Oscillospiraceae bacterium | reverse complement strand
TATAATTAAATTGTAAGTTTCTAACAGTATTTGCGCCGGGCGCAGTCTGTTTTATCATCTTTTCGCACAATAGCGCAGCTTTAATGTTTTAAAGGAGTGATCGATATGAAAGCCACCGGTATAGTCCGCAAGGTCGACGATCTCGGGAGAATCGTCCTGCCAATCGAGCTGCGTAGATCGCTCGGCATCGACGTCAAGGATCCCATCGAAATCTACGTCGACGATGACACCATCATACTTCGTAAACACGACCCCGCCTGCGTATTCTGCGGCAGCACCAAGGATATCGTGAGCTATCGCGGAAAAAATATCTGCACCGAGTGTGCAAAGGAGCTCAGCTCCGAGCTGTAATCCTCCCATACAACAAAAATCCCCTGCCGTGAGGCAGGGGATTTTTTATCTGCAAAGCGGACGTTCAAACGGCGCAGCGCTCTGAACAGCGCCGGATGCAAAAAATGTTTTTCCGGCGACATGCGCGGCGGAAAAACTCTTCTCACGGAGCGTGCGTGGATTTTGCCGCCTGCGGCGGCAAAATATGCGCGAAGCGGAGTGCTTATATCTGCCGCAAAGGCCGAAAGCCTTTGCGGCAAAGTAAAAATCCCCTGCCTCACGGCAGGGGATTTTTAGTTGATGTCTTACACCAGCTCGATGACCGCCATCTCGGCGGCGTCGCCGCGGCGGGGGCCGACGCGGACTATGCGGGTGTAGCCGCCGGTGCGCTCGGCGTACTTCGGGCCAATCTCATCGAACAGCTTCTTGGTCACGTCTTCTCTGGTGATGAAGCTCAGAGCCTGACGATAGTTGGCAAGAGACTTGTCCTTGCCGAGGGTTATCATCTTCTCGGCAGCGGGTCCGATCTCCTTGGCGCGGGTGACGGTGGTCTCCATGCGGCCCTTGTCCAGAAGGTCCGTGACCTGCTGGCGGAGCATGGCCATGCGCTGATCGGTGGTCTTGCCGAGCTTTCTTGTTCCGGGCATTTCGCTTTACCTCCTTGTTAGAGTGTAGCTTAGTTGTTGTCTTCGCTGGCCAGAGACAGTCCCATCATGGTGAGCTTGTGCTCGACCTCCTCCAGGGACTTCCGGCCGAGGTTCCTGACCTTTATCATCTCGTCCTGAGTCTTGCTGATAAGGTCCTCCACGGTGTTTATATTGGCGCGCTTGAGGCAGTTGAAGCTGCGGACCGAGAGGTCAAGCTCCTCTATGGTCATCTCAAGCACCTTGTCCCTCTGCGTCTCGACCTTCTCAACGACTGTCGAGCGGCTGCCTATGCTGTCGCTCAGGTCGGTGAAGAGGGTGAAGTGGTCGCAGAGAATCTTCGCGCCAAGAGATATGGCGTCCTTCGCGGTGATGGTCTTGTCGGTCCACACCTCGATGGTCAGCTTATCAAAATCCGTCTGGTTGCCGACGCGGGTGTTCTCAACGGTGTAGTTCACCTTGAGCACCGGCGTGTATATGGAGTCCACGGGGATGACGCCGATCACGGGCTGCGACGGCTTGTTCTTCTCCGCGGAGACGTATCCGCGGCCGTGGCTGATGGTGAGCTCCATGCTCAGGGCCCCGTCGGGGCCGAGCGTGGCGATGTGCTGGTCGGGATTCAGCATCTCGACCTCGCCGTCCGGCTTTATGTCGCCGGCGGTGACCTCGCACTCGCCGCTCATCTCTATATACACCGTCTTCGGCTCGTCGCAGTGGAGGCGCGCGATGATGTTCTTGACGTTCAGAACTATCTCGGTCACGTCCTCCTTGACGCCGGGGATGACGGAAAACTCATGCTGTACGCCGGCTATCTTGATGGAAGTGACCGCGGTTCCGGGGAGAGATGACAGGAGCACCCTGCGGAGAGAGTTACCCAGCGTCGTGCCGTAGCCGCGCTCAAGAGGCTCGACTATATATTTGCCGTAGGAGCTGTCCGACGGCGTCTCTATACATTCGATACGCGGCTTTTCAATTTCAATCATTTCAAGTCCCTCCTTTGATGTCGTTGCGCCCGAAGGCGCGGGGCGATGGTCAGCTTTCCAATTATGAGGGTCTGTCTATTACTTGGAGTACAGCTCGACGATCAGGTGCTCTTCGATTGGGAAATCGATGTCCTCTCTGGCGGGCATCTTCGCAACAACGCCCTTGAGGGTGTTCTTCTCGCGGGTCAGCCACTGGGGCAGAGTGACGATGGGGGCGTCCTCGGCAAGGAGGCGCTTGAACATCACGGAGGAGCGGCTCTTCTCGCAGACCTCGATGACGTCGCCGGGCTTGACGAGGTAGGAGGGGATGTTCACTCTCTTGCCGTTGACGGTGAAGTGGCCGTGGTTGACTGCCTGACGGGCCTCGCGGCGGGTCATGGCGAAACCGAGGCGGTAGACGACGTTGTCGAGGCGGCGCTCAATGGTGGTGAGCAGGACCTCGCCGGTCTGGCCGGGGGCCTTGGCGGCCTTGTCGTAGTACATGCGGAACTGCTTCTCGAGAATACCGTAGACAAACTTGACCTTCTGCTTCTCGTTCAGCTGGGTGGCATACTCGCTCTGCTTCCGGCGCATCTGACCCTTCGGGTTGCGGATGGTGTCAGACTTGGTCTTGCCGGTATAACCCATAGCAGCAGGAGAAACGCCCAGCGCCTTGCAGCGCTTCACGATGGGCTGAGTATTCTTAGCCATGTTAAAATTCCTCCTTCTTCGAATTACACGCGGCGGCGCTTCGGCGGGCGGCAGCCGTTGTGGGGTATCGGGGTGACGTCCTTGATCATGGTGACCTCAAGGCCGGCGGTCTGAAGCGCGCGGATGGCGGCCTCACGTCCCGAGCCGGGGCCCTTGACAAAGACCTCGACGGTCTTCAGGCCGTGCTCCATGGCGGCCTTGGCGGCCGTCTCGGCGGCGGTCTGAGCGGCGAACGGAGTCGACTTCTTGCTGCCGCGGAAGCCCATGCCGCCGGCGGAAGCCCAGGATATCGCGTTGCCGTTCACATCAGTGATGGTGACCATGGTGTTGTTGAAAGAAGAGCTGATATGCACGGCTCCCTTTTCGATGTTCTTGCGCTCTCTTCTGCGGGTTCTGACCTTTTTCTTGTTAGCTGCTGCTGCCATTACATATCCCTCCCTTACTTCTTCTTATTCGCGATGGTGCGTTTCGGACCCTTGCGGGTACGGGCGTTGGTCTTGGTGCGCTGGCCGCGGACGGGCAGGCCGCGGCGATGGCGCAGACCGCGGTAGCAGCCAATCTCGGTGAGACGCTTAATGTCGAGCGCAACGCTGCGGCGCAGGTCGCCCTCAACAACATAGTTATGGTCGATGCACTCGCGCAGCTTGGTCTCCTCTTCCTCGGTGAGATCCTTAACGCGGGTATCGGGATTGATACCGGTCATCTCAAGTATCTTGGTTGCGCTGGTTCTGCCAATGCCGTAGACATAGGTGAGGCCTATCTCAATTCTCTTGTCCTTCGGCAGGTCAACGCCGGCGATACGTGCCATATTTCCTGATCATTCCTTTCATTTGATCTCTGCGCCCCATCAGGGACGCCGCCGCAATGGGCGTTCATTGAAAAGCCGCCGGGCTCAGCCCTGACGCTGCTTGTGTTTGGGGTTCTCGCAGATAACCATTACCTTGCCCTTGCGCTTGATGATCTTGCACTTTTCGCACATGGGCTTAACGGACGGTCTGACTTTCATTTTGTAAAACCTCCTGTTACTTGCTTCTCCAGGTGATACGGCCGCGGGTCATGTCGTAGGGCGACATCTGGACCTTGACCTTATCACCGGGGAGGATCCTTATAAAGTTCATCCGGAGCTTGCCGGAGATATGCGCCAGGATCACATGGCCGTGGCCGATGTCAACCTGGAACATGGTGTTGGGCAGGGACTCTATGACAGTGCCCTCGAGCTCGATAACATCGTCTTTTGCCAAGATCGTATTCCCTCCTGCGACAATTTAATTGGTTGCGCGGCTGAGCGCCGCCAGCAGTTTTCTGATTTGCCTGTCCGTGACGTCCTGCGCGTCGGCCCTGAGCGCCGAGGCCGCGACCAGCTCAAGGTGCTTCAGGTTCTTGAGCTTCGGCCTAGCGAGCCGCCTCAGGTCTCCGTCGGAGACTGCGGCGCGGCTGCCGCGGAGGTCAATCACGAGGTAGAGCCTGCCGGAGTCGTGTCCGGCCGTGGCGCGGACTGCGTCGTAACGCCCTATGCAGGTCACTTACATGTCCTCCGCCCAGGTGAGTATTTCCGGCTCGCCGTCGGTAATCAGGACGGTGTTCTCATAATGCGCCGCCCAGCTCCCGTCGGCTGTCACCACTGTCCAATCGTCGTCGAGAACGCGGATGGCCGCGCCTCCGGCGTTGACCATCGGCTCAATGGCGAGGGTCATGCCTTTGACGAGGCGGGGTCCGTGACCCGGCGCGCCGTAGTTGGGAACCTCAGGGGCCTCATGGAGCTTTGCTCCGATGCCGTGTCCCACATACTCGCGCACCAGCGAGAAGCCGTTTGCTTCGACGTACTCCTGTATGGCGTGGGATATGTCGGACACACGATAGCCCTGTCGTGCGAATTTGATACCCTCGAAAAACGACTGGCGCGTAACGGCGATGAGTCTCAGCGCCTCGTCGCTGCACTTTCCGCACGGGAAGGTGCCGGCGCAGTCGCCGTGGTAGCCGCCTATATAGGCGCCCACGTCGAGACTCACTATGTCGCCCTCATTCACCACGCGCTTTCCGGGGATGCCGTGGATGATCTGATCGTTGACTGAAATGCAGGAGCTGGCGGGAAATCCGCCGTACTTGTAGAATGACGGCGCAGCGCCCGATTTCTTGATGAACTGGTGTACCGCTTTGTTGATCTCCTGGGTTGTTACGCCGGGGGCTACCATTTCCCGTGCAACAGTACGGGCAGCCGCGGTAATCCGCCCCGCGCGGCGCATAAGCTCTATTTCCCTGGGGGACTTAATTGTAATCATAGCTTTATCCCCAGAGCTTTGGCGATCTCGGCGGTAGTGCTCTCGACTGTGGGCTGATTGTCCACGGCCTTGAGCTTGCCCCTCGCGGAGTAGAAGTCCTTGAGCGGCTCGGTCTCGCGGTGGAACACCTCGAGCCTGGCCCTGACGGTCTCCGGCGCGTCGTCCTTGCGTATGGTGAGCTCACCGCCGCAGAGGTCGCACACGCCCTCCTTCTTCGGGGGCTTGGTCGCCACATGGTAGGTGGCGCTGCAATCGCGGCAGGTCCGGCGGCCGGACATGCGCTCGACTATCGTCTCGTCGCTGATCTCTATGGACAGCGCGCAGTCGATGTCGATACCCTCGCGCTCGAGAGCCTCGGCCTGAGGTATCGTGCGCGGGAAGCCGTCGAGGATGAAACCGTTTTTGCAGTCGGGCTCGGCGAGCCGCTCCCGGACGATGCCGATTATGACATCGTCGGGAACGAGCTTGCCGTCGTCGATGAATTTCTTTGCCATCAGGCCGATCTCGGTGCCGTTTTTCATTGCGGCGCGGAGGATGTTTCCGGTGGAGATGGTCGGAATGGCGAGCTTGCGGCTGAGTATCTCCGCCTGAGTACCTTTTCCGGCTCCGGGAGCCCCTAAAAGTATCAGCTTCATATCAATGCCTCCAAATTACTCGAGGAAGCCCTTATAGTGGCGCATGAGCATCTGGTTCTCCAGAGCCTTGACGGTCTCAAGGGCAACGCCGATGACAATTATGATAGAGGTGCCGCCGAGGGAGATGCCGCTGTTGGCGGCGGACTCGCTGAAGCAGGAGATGACTATGGGCGTAACGGCGATGATGGCGAGGTACAGAGCTCCGAACAGGGTGATCTTATTGAGCACCTTGGAGATGAAGTCGCTCGTCGGACGGCCGGCTCGGAAGCCGGGGATGAAGCCGCCGTTGCGCTTGAGGTTGTTCGCAATCTCTATCGGGTTGAACTGGATGGTCGAATAGAAGTATGCGAAGAAGATAATCAGAAGCAGGTAGATGAAAGCGTACAGCAGGCTGGTGGTGTTGAAGACGCTGAGGAAGCCGCCCCAGAAGCCGTCGCTCTCCTCGGTTATGCCGAAGAACATGCAGATGGTGGCCGGGAGGGAGGCTATCGACTGAGCGAAGATGATGGGCAGGACGCCGGACATGTTCACCTTCATGGGGAGGTGAGTGCTCTGGCCGCCGTACATCTTACGGCCGACAACACGCTTTGAAT
Source organism: uncultured Oscillospiraceae bacterium (assembly GCA_944385595.1). Lineage (GTDB taxonomy): Bacteria > Bacillota > Clostridia > Oscillospirales > Oscillospiraceae > Heteroscillospira. The sequence continues at coordinate 61 of CALWXY010000120.1, read as the reverse complement.
ACTGCACGGGGATGCGGCGCTCGGCATTGGTGACGATGACAATGAGCACCATGATGAGCAG
>CALWXY010000119.1 GCA_944385595.1 uncultured Oscillospiraceae bacterium | reverse complement strand
TGCGCGAGCAGGCGAAAACCATGCTGAAGCCCAAGCGTGTGCCGCATGTCCTCGGCTGCGAGGCGGAGGCCGTGAGGCTCGCTGAGCGCTGGGGCGCCGACCCCGGCGACGCCGCGGAGGCCGGCATTCTCCACGATATCACAAAGCGGCTTGAGCTGCCGGAACAGTTGATATTGTGCGAGAAATATGGTATCATATTGGATACGTTTGAAAAAGAGAGCTCCAAGCTGCTCCATGCCAAAACGGGCGCCATGCTCGCCGAGGATATGTTCGGCGTGCCCGCCCATATCCGCGACGCCATATTCTGGCACACGACGGGCCGCCCCGGCATGACATTGCTTGAGAAGATAATCTATATGGCCGACTATATTGAACCCACCCGCGATTTTGAGGGCGTGGACAGGCTCAGGGAGCTGGCATACCGCGATCTCGACGAGGCCATGATTCTCGGACTTGAGATGAGCATAGAGGATATCCGCTCCTACGGCATAGAACCGCACCCCCGCTCCAAAGAGGCGCTGGACTGGTTTCTCACACAGAAGGGAAAGAAAGAAATATGAAGCTATTCGGCAACAAACACAGCGGAAGCGGCCACAGCCGGACAAGCCCCTCCAGAAAGACGAGAACGGGCTTCAACGACGATACCGCCGAGCTCGACGTCACCGCCGTCCGCAGAGCCTACGACGAGGCCGCGGCAGGGAAGAAGACGGAGCAGCTCGTGAAGAAACATAAGAAAAACCGCTGGAAAAAGGTTCTGCTCGTCGTGGTCATAATCCTCGCCGTGGCAATCGGCCTTTTCGCGTGGTACCGCTCATGGGCAAAGCTGCCCGACATAGAGCAGGGCGGCCTGCACGACCCCACCGCAGATGAATCCCCGGCCATCGAGTCGCCGGAGGTCACCCCGGGCGCCGACGCCAGCCCCTCGCCGTCCGTTGAGCCGACGCCGGACGTCAACATATCCGGCCAGCGCGAGGGCGTGTATACTTTCCTTGCAATCGGCACCGACCAGGTCTCCGGCAGCACCGATACCATCATGGTCGCGACCTTCGATATTATTAACCACACCATAGACGTCGTCTCCATCCCGCGCGACACGCTGGTCAGCGTCTCCTGGGGCACCAAAAAGGTCAACACCATCTACGCCTCCACCGGCCTCGACGGCCTGCTCGACGGAATATCCGACCTGCTGGGCTACAAGATCAACTGCTACGCCATCGTCGACCTCGAGGCCTTCGTCCAGCTCATCGACTGCATCGGCGGCGTCGACTACAACGTGCCGGTCGACATGTACTATGACGCGCCGGATCAGAATCTCCACATAGCCATCCCCGCCGGGCCGACCCACCTCGACGGCGAGGAGGCGCTCAAGGTCGTCCGCTTCCGCTCCGGCTACGCCAGCGCCGATATCGGCCGCATAGGCACCCAGCAGGACTTCCTGAAAACCGTCGCCGAGCAGCTGCTGCAGATCGGCAACATCACGAAGATCAACGAGTTCGCCAAAATCTTCGAGGAATATGTCGACACCAACCTCAGCTTCGGCAACATAGTCCGCTTCGGTGAGGAGTTCCTCAAGGTGAGCCCGGAGAATATCCGCTTCCACGTCATACCCGCGAACTACAACGGCTCGATACGCAGTGGCTCCTACTGCATAATCTATATCGACGAGTGGCTGGAGATGATAAATACCTACCTCAACCCGCTTGAGCAGGACATCACCAGAGAGAACGTCGACATCCTCCAGTGGAACGGCAGCGTCGCCACCTCCACCACCGGCAAGACCTACGGCATAGAGTCCTTCACAGACTGGAGCATTTATTTTTAATTATAAAGGATGATGAACATGCTGACACCCGCAGAGATAGCGGAAAATATCGTCAAAGCGCTCGACTCCAAAAAGGGCGGAGACATAAAATTGCTCAAGACCGACGGCATAACCGTCCTGGCCGACTATTTCGTCATCTGCTCGGCGACAAGCGGGCCGCACATCAAGGCCCTGGCCGACGAGGTGGATAAGACCCTCTCCGAGCTCGGCGAGCCGCCGATGCGCCGCGAGGGCTACCGCAGCGGCAGCTGGGTGCTGCTTGACTTCGGCTGCGTCATAGTCCACCTGTTCCAGGAGGAGGCGAGAGAGTTCTATAACCTCGAGCGCCTCTGGAACGACGCAGAGAACGTCGATATCTCCAAAATGATAAAGTAAAGCAGAGAGAGTGATATAATTGAAGTACGATTTCGCATCCATTGAGCAGAAATGGCAGAAGCGCTGGGACGAGGAGAAGACCTTCGCCGCCAAAAACGGCGACAGCCGCAAGAAGTTCTACGCGCTTATCGAGTTCCCGTATCCCTCCGGCCAGGGCCTGCACGTCGGCCACCCGCGCCCGTACACGGCTCTCGACATAGTCGCCCGCAAGCGCCGCATGGAGGGCTATAACGTCCTGTTCCCCATTTGCTTCGTTGACGACGCGCCGCCCACCGAGAACTACGCCATCAAAAACCACATGCACCCCCGCACCGTCACCGAGAACAATATCGCGAACTTCACCAAGCAGCTCAAAATGCTGGGCTTCAGCTTCGATTGGGACCGCTGCGTCGACACCACCGACCCCAAGTACTACAAATGGACCCAGTGGATATTCCTGCAGATGTTCAAGCACGGCCTCGCCTATAAGAGCAGTATGCCGGTGAACTGGTGTACCTCCTGCAAGTGCGTGCTAGCCAACGAGGAGGTCGTGAACGGCTTTTGCGAGCGCTGCGGAGCGCCCGTCGTCCGCCGCGAGAAGAGCCAGTGGATGCTGAAAATCACCGAGTATGCCCAGAGACTTATCGACGATCTCGACGACGTCGACTATATTGAGCGCGTCAAAACCCAGCAGAAGAACTGGATAGGCCGCTCCACCGGCGCGGAGATAGACTTCGCCACCACCGAGGGCGACATGCTGCGCGTCTTTTCCACCCGCGCGGACACGCTGTTCGGCGCGACCTACATGGTCATGGCGCCGGAGCATGCCCTCATCGAGAAATGGGCTGATAAGCTCGAGAATCTCGACGAGGTGCGCGAGTACCAGGCCGCCGCCGCCAGAAAGTCCGACTTCGAGCGCACCGAGCTTCAGAAGGACAAGACCGGCGTCGAGCTCAAGGGCGTCCGCGCGATTAACCCCGTCACCGGCACCGAGATACCCATATTCATATCCGACTACGTCCTCGCGAGCTACGGCACCGGCGCCATCATGGCCGTCCCGGCGCACGATGAGCGCGACTGGGAGTTCGCCAAGAAGTTTGGCCTGCCCATCATCGAGGTCGTCAAAGGCGGCGACGTCGAGAAGGAGGCCTATGTCGACTGCGACAAGGGCGTCATGGTGAACTCCGGCTTCCTCGATGGCATGAGCGTCGAAGAGGCGATAGAGACCATGAAGCGCTGGCTCGAGGAGCACCACCTCGGCCGCGAGAAGGTCAACTACAAGCTGCGCGACTGGGTGTTCTCCCGCCAGCGCTACTGGGGCGAGCCCATACCCCTCGTCTACTGCGAGAAGTGCGGCTGGGTGCCCCTGCCCGAGAGCGAGCTGCCCCTCATGCTGCCCGACGTCAAGAGCTATGAGCCCACAGACAACGGCGAGAGCCCGCTTGCCCATATGGACGACTGGGTGAACACCACCTGCCCGCACTGCGGCGGCCCCGCGAGACGCGAGACCGACACCATGCCCCAGTGGGCCGGTTCCAGCTGGTACTTCCTGCGCTATATGGATCCGCACAATGATTCTGCCCTCGTAGGCAAAGACGCGATAGAATACTGGAACCAGGTCGACTGGTACAACGGCGGCATGGAGCACACCACGCTGCACCTGCTGTACAGCCGCTTCTGGCACAAGTTCCTGTACGACATCGGCGTCGTGCCCACCAAGGAGCCCTACGCCAAGCGCACCAGCCACGGCATGATACTCGGCCTCAACCCGCACAACTTTGCAAACCTCCCGGCTGAGGAGCAGGAGAGGCTTGTCAAGGAGTACGGCAGCGAGGCGGGCGCGAAGAAGTACCTCGTCGAGAAGTTCGGCGAGATGGCCTCGCACCCGATTGTCAAGATGTCCAAGTCCCTCGGCAACGTCGTCAACCCCGATGACGTCGTCAAGACCTACGGCGCGGACACGCTCCGCACCTATATCATGTTCCTCGGCGACTTCGAGAAGGCCGCGCCCTGGCAGGACAATGCCGTCAAGGGCTGCAAGCGCTTCCTCGACCGCATCTGGAACCTCGCCGAGAACCGCCTCGAGGGCGATGAGTACTCCGCCGCCAACGAGCGTGAGATCCACCGCACCATCAAAAAGGTGGGCGAGGACATTGAGAACATGAAGTTCAACACCGCCATAGCCTGCCTCATGAGCCTTGTGAACCAGTTCTACGAGCACAAGCCCAGCCGCGGCGATATCCGCGCCCTGCTGACGCTGGTGTCGCCCTTCGCGCCGCACATAGCCGAGGAGCTGTGGGAGCTGCAAGGCTTCGAGGGCATGGCCTGCCAGGCCGCCTGGCCGCAGTACGACGAGGCCAAGACCGTCGACTCCGAGAAGGAGATTGCCGTCCAGGTCAACGGCAAGCTCAAGACCACCGTCGTCATCCCGATGGACGCCGACGACGAGACCGTCATAGGCATAGCCACTGCCGACGAGAAGATCAAGCGCCTGATGGACGGTATGCACCTTGTGAAGACCATAGTCGTCAAAAACAAGCTCGTGAACCTCATCCTCAAGCCCTGTAAGTAATAGCCATTTTGTCTTGACAAGAGGCCGTCAAGCTATTATAATGGAGTTTGTTAATGCCATGCTTTATGGCCCTTAAAGCGCCCCCAAGGGCGTATTTGGAGGGAGGGAAATAAAATGTCAGAAGTCCATGTTAAGGATAACGAGTCTCTGGACAGCGCGCTGAAGCGTTTCAAGCGCAGCTGCGCAAAGGCTGGTGTTCTCTCCGACCTTCGCAAGAAGGAGTACTACCAGAGCCCCAGCGTCAAGCGCCGCAAAAAGTCTGAGGCCGCCAGAAAGAACAAGAACAAGCGCTACTATTAAGCAACTTAAAAGCCCGAAGAGCTTTCTCTTCGGGCTTTGCTTATTTTAGGCGCAAAAAAGCCGGGCGTTTTCGCCCGGCTTTTTTCGGCATCTGTATTTACCTGTCGCCGCCCATGAGCTTGACCATGACGGCCTTCTGGGCGTGGAGACGGTTCTCCGCCTCCTCAAAGATCTCGCCGGCGTGGGTCTCGAAGACCTTGGCGGTAATCTCCTCCTCGCGGCGGGCGGGGAGACAGTGGAGCACCATGGCGTCGGGCTTGGCGACGGCCATGACCTCGTCGTTGATCTGATAGCCCTTGAAGATGGCCTTGCGCATCTCGGCCTCGCCCTCCTGGCCCATGGAGGCCCAGACGTCGGTGTAGAGGACGTCGGCGTCTTTGGCGGCGGCGGGGATGTCGCTGGTGCAGAGGAAGTCGCCGTTCTCGGCGGCCCACTTCATGATCTCAGGGTCGGGCTGGTAGTCGTCGGGGCAGGCGATGGCGACGGACATGCCCATCTTGATGCCGCCGACGATGAGGGAGTTTGCCATGTTGTTGCCGTCGCCGATATAGCAGAGCTTGCGGCCGGTGAAGCTGCCCTTGTACTCGCGGATGGTCATGAGGTCGGCGAGCACCTGGCAGGGGTGGCAGTAGTCGGTGAGGCCGTTTATGATGGGTATGCTGCCGTACTCGGCGAGGGCCTCGACCTCGGCCTGGTCGAAGGTGCGGATCATAATGCCGTCGAGGTAGCGGGAGAGGACTCTGGCGGTGTCCTGAACGGGCTCGCCGCGGCCGATCTGCAGGTCGCGCGAGGAGAGGAACAGCGCTGAGCCGCCGATCTGATACATGCCGGTCTCGAAGGAGACGCGGGTGCGGGTGGAGGACTTCTGGAAAATCATACCGAGGGTCTTGCCCTCGAGGATGTGGTGGGGGATACCGTTCTTGCGCTCGTATTTGAGCTGGTCGGCTATGTTGAGAATTTCGCTGATCTCCTTGGCGGAGAGATCCATGAGCTTGAGCAGATGTTTCATTTTGCGAGCACCTCTTTGAGAATTTGAATGGCCTGACGCAGCTCGTCGAAGCCTATGTTGAGCGGGGGCAGGAGCCTGACCTTGGTTTTGGCGCTGAGAACGAGGACGCCGTTTTCCATGCACTGAGCGATGACGTCCTTGGCGGGCATGTCGGTCTCAATGCCGATCATGAGGCCGCGGCCGGAGACGCTTTTGACGCCCTTTGCGCCGGAGAGCTCGGAGACTATGAAGTCGGCTTTCTTTTTGACGTCGGCGAGGAGCTTGTCGTCTATGCGCTCGAGTATGCTGACGGCGCCCGCGCAGCAGACGGGGTTGCCGCCAAAGGTGGAGCCGTGGGTGCCGGGCGTGTAGGCCGCCTCGGCCTTCGCGCTGAGCATGACCGCGCCGAGCGGCAGGCCGCCGCCTATGCCCTTGGCGGTGGAGACGATATCGGGCTTCACGCCGTAGTGCATGTAGCTGTAGAGCTCGCCGGTGCGGCCGTTGCCTGTCTGCACCTCGTCGACTATGAGGCACATGTCCTGCTCGCGGCAGATGGCCTCGCAGGCCTTGACGAACTCGTCGGAGAGGACGTGGATGCCGCCCTCGCCCTGCACAGTCTCTATCATTATGCCGCAGCAGGCGTTTTCATCCGTGAGGCGGCGCAGCTCGTCGATGTTGTCCGGCTCGCAGTAGACGAAGCCGGGGGTGAAGGGGCCGAAGTCGGTGTGGAAATTATCCTGCCCGGTGGCGGCGAGGGTGGTGATGGTGCGGCCGTGGAAGCTGTTTTTCAGCGTGACGATGGTGCTGTGGCTCTCGTCGCCGTATTTGAGGAAGGCGCAGCGCCTCGCGGCCTTGATGGCGCCCTCGTTGGCCTCGGCGCCGGAGTTGCAGAAGAACACCTTGCTCATGCCGGTGCGCTCGCAGAGCATCTGGGCGAGCTTCACGCAGGGCGAGGTGAAGTAGAGGTTGGAGGTGTGCTGGAGAGTGTGCAGCTGCCTTGTCACGGCCTCAATCCAGACCTTGTCGGCGTAGCCGAAGGTGTTGACGGCAATGCCGCTGCCGAGGTCGATATAGCGCTTGCCGGAGGCGTCGTAGGCGACGGCGCCCTCGCCGGAGACTATCTCTAGCGGGAAGCGCGAGTAGGTGTGCGCGACGAATGCGCTGTCGAGTTCTTTGAGATTCATTGTATCAGCCTCCCACAAACATGGTGCCTATGCCTTCGTTGGTGAGTATCTCTATGAGAATCGAGTGGGGGACACGGCCGTCGATGACGAATACCTTTTTAACTCCGCGGCGTATGGCCTCGATGCAGCAGTTGACCTTGGGGATCATGCCGCCGGAGATGATGCCGTCGTTCATGTACATCTGAGCGTCGGAGACGTAGATTTTGGGGATGAGGGTGGAGGGGTCGTCCTTGTCGCGGAGGATACCGGCAATGTCGGTCATGCTGAAGAGGCTCTCAGCGCCGAGCGCGCCTGCGATGCGGGCGGCGGCGGTGTCAGCGTTAATGTTGTAGACGTTGCCCTCGTTGTCGCAGCCGACAGTGGAGACGACGGGGATGTAGCCCTTCTCAAGCACGTCGAGTATGGGCGCGGTGTTGATGGCGGTGATGTCGCCGACGTAGCCGAGGCGCTTGTCGGCGCAGCGGGCCTGAATCATATTGCCGTCCATGCCGGAGAGGCCGATGGCCTTGCCGCCTTTAATCTGAATGAGATTTACGAGGTTTTTGTTTATCTTTCCGGCGAGCACCATCTGCACGATCTCGGCGGTCTCGGCGTCGGTGACGCGCAGGCCGTCGATGAATTCGCTCTTCTTGTTGACGCGCTTGAGCATGTCGGTGATCTCCGGGCCGCCGCCGTGGACGAGGACGACCTTGATGCCTATGAGGCTGAGCAGGATGATGTCGCCCATGACGGCCTGCTTGAGCTCCTCGTTGATCATGGCGTTGCCGCCGTATTTGACGACGATGATTTTATTGTGGTATTTCTGGATATAGGGCAGGGCATTGCAGAGGATTTCAGCTCTCTGCGCGTTGTTTATCTCCATTTTCCTTTCACTCCTTATCAGGTGCGGTAGTCGCCGTTTATCTTGACGTAGTCGTAGGTGAGGTCGCAGCCCCAGGCGGTGGCGGTGTCGGAGCCGGAGTTCAGCTCGACGAGAATCTGAACCTCGCCCTCGGAGGGCACGGCCTTGGCAAGCTCCTCGGAGAAGGGGATGCCCGCGCCGTTTTTGCAGACGGCTATGCTCCCGGCCTTGGAGGCGAAGCTCACGTCGACCTTGTTTACGTCGACGTCGGCGCCGGAGTAGCCGATGGCGCAGAGGACGCGGCCCCAGTTGGCGTCGGAGCCAAACATGGCGGCCTTGACGAGGCTGGAGGCGATGACGGCCTTGGCGACAACGGCGGCGCAGTCGTAATCCTTTGCGCCGGTGACGACGCACTCGAGCAGCCTGGTGGCGCCCTCGCCGTCGCCCGCAATCATGCGGGAGAGGTAGCGGCTGACGGTGGCGAGCGCGGCCTTGAAGGTCTCGAAATCCTCGCCCTCGGAGTCGATGAGCTTATTTCCGGCCATGCCGTTGGACATGACGGTGTAGGTGTCGTTGGTGGAGGTGTCGCCGTCGACGGAGACCATGTTGAAGGAGGTCTTGACGTCCTCGGACAGCGCCTTCTGCAGCATCGCCGGGGTGATGGCGGCATCGCAGGTGACGAAGACAAGCATGGTGGCCATATTCGGATGAATCATGCCGCTGCCCTTGCCTATGCCGCCCATGCGGCACTCAACGCCGCCGAGCTTGAAGCTCACGGCAATCTCCTTGGGCTTGGTGTCGGTGGTCATGATGGCCTCGGTGGCGAGGTCGCTGTGGTCGCCAAGCCCGGCGGCGAGCTCGGCCATGCCGTTTTTGATGGGGTCTATGCTGAGTTTCTCGCCAATGACGCCGGTGGAGGCGACGATGACGTCGCCCGCCTTTATGCCGGTGTGCTGCTCGTCGAGTGCGCACATGGCCTCGGCAATCTCGACGCCGTCGGCGTTGCAGGTGTTGGCGTTGCCGCTGTTGCAGATGATGGCCTGGGCGTGGCCGTCGGCGAGGTTTGCCTTGGTGACGGTGATGGGCGCGCCTT
>CALWXY010000118.1 GCA_944385595.1 uncultured Oscillospiraceae bacterium | reverse complement strand
GCTGATGGTCTTTTTCAAGGCCATGGGCACCATATCCGGCATGTACTTCCTCTCGCTCAGTACGCCGATGACCGACATAGTCATGGCGCTGGAGCGGCTGCACGTGCCGAGGCTCATGACGGAGCTGATGGAGCTTATATACCGCTTCATCTTCGTGCTCTCCGAGTCCGCCGGGCGCATACACACGGCTCAGGAGTCGCGCCTGGGTTACACCGGCTTCCGCCGCTCGATAAATTCGCTGGGACTGCTCAGCTCGGTGGTGTTCATGAGCGCGTGGCGCCGGGGCGACAGGGTGTGGTCGGCGCTGGAGAGCCGGGGCTACACCGGCACGCTGCGCACAGTGCCGCAGCTCTACACGCCCGGCGGCGCGATGTACGCGCTCGCCTGCGCGGTGTGCGCCTCGCAGATTGGGGTACTCATGCTTGAAAGGTGGCTAACGCATTGAACTGCGCCATAGAGGCCAAAGACCTCAGATATACATACGAAGACGGCACCGTCGCGCTCGACGGCATATCGTTCAGCGCGGAGGAGGGCAAGGTCACCGGCATACTCGGCGCAAACGGCGCCGGGAAGTCGACCTTGTTTCTGAACCTCAACGGCGTGCTGACGCCGCAGAGCGGGGAGGTGTACCTCTCCGGCGAGCGGGTGAGCTATAAGCGCTCCGCCCTCGCCGAGCTGCGCCGCAGGGTCGGCATAGTGTTCCAGGATCCGGACGACCAGCTCTTCTCAGCCGACGTCTACCGCGACGTGAGCTTCGGCCCGGTGAACCTCGGCCTTCCGGAGGACGAGGTGCGCCGCAGAGTGGAGGACGCGCTCGAGCGCACGGGCATAACGCAGCTGCGATCGAAGCCGACGCACGCTCTGAGCTACGGCCAGAAAAAGCGCGTGGCCATAGCCGGCGTCATCGCCATGCAGCCGCAGGTGATGATACTGGATGAGCCGACGGCGGGACTTGACCCGCAGGGCGTCAGCGATATAATGAAGCTGCTCAAGAAGCTGCGCACCGAGCTCGGCATAACCATCATACTCGCGACGCACGACATGGACATCGTGCCGCTCTACTGCGACAGGGTGTACCTGCTGTCGGGCGGGAAGATGGTGCGCTCCGGCACGCCGGAGGAGCTGTTCGCCGAGCCGGAGGAGCTGCGGCTGAATCACCTGCGCCTGCCGCGCATAGCGCACCTGATGGAGGTGCTGTGCGACCGGGACGGCGTCGCGGTCGACCGCTCGGCGGCGACCATAAGCGCCGCGCGGCGCGAGATATTGAGACTTATACAGGAGGAAGCGGAATAATGACGAGAGGTACCCTCTACGGACTCGGAGTAGGCCCCGGCGACCCGGAGCTGCTCACCATCAAGGCGGCGCGCATACTGCGCGAGGCGGATATAGTCGCGGTGCCTGATAAGGGCAGCGGCGAAAAGACCGCGCTGAACATAGTGCGCGAGCACGTCGAGGGCAAGGAGCTGCTCTTCTGCCCGACGCCCATGGTGCGCGACGAGAGCGTGCTGGAGAAATGCTTCGAGGAGATAACGGACAGGCTGTGCGAAAAGCTCGACGAGGGGAAGAATATAGCCTTCATCACCCTCGGCGATCCGACGGTGTACTCGACCTATATGTACATACACCGCCGCGTCGCGTCCCGCGGCTATGCCGCGCAGCTTGTGCCGGGCGTCACCTCGTTCTGCGCGGTGGCGGCGCGCCTCGGCGAGTCGCTCTGCGAGAAGTCCGAGAGGGTGCTGATAGTCCCCGCTTCGCACAAGGACATAGGCGACTGCCTCAAGGTGGACGCCAACTACGTCTTTATGAAGGCCGGGCGGGAGATATGCGCGCTCAGAGAGCGCCTGCGCGACGAGGGGCTGCTGGACAGGGCCTCGATGGTCGAGAACTGCGGTATGGCGAACGAGAACGTCTATCCCCGCTTCGGCGACGCGCCGGAGGACAGCGGCTATTTTTCGGTTGTCCTGGTGAAGAGTAAGGAGCGCTGAGCATGAATATCATTATGTCGGGCCTCGACCACGGCAAGGCGGGGCTTGAAAAGCGCGAGAAGCTGTCGTTCACAAAGACGGCGGCGGGCGACATGGCGAGAACGCTCTCGCACTGCGCGGGCGTGAGCGGGGCGGTGCTTTTAAGCACCTGCAACCGCACGGAGGTCTACCTCTCGTCTGAGGGCGAGTGCCCCGACCCCGGCGAGCTGCTCTGCCGCATGTCCGGCTGCCGGTACGAGGACTTCGCCGACGCCTTCGTCACCCGCTCGGGCGAGGACTGCGCGCGGCACCTCATGGAGGTGAGCTGCGGCCTGCGCTCGCAGATACTCGGCGAGGATCAGATTCTCACCCAGGTCAAGACGGCGGCGGCGCTCGCGCGCGAGACCGGCGCGTCGGACGCCTACCTCGAGACGCTGTTCCGCACCGCCTCCCAGTGCGGCAAGGCGGTCAAGACAGAGCTGCGGCTCAAGGGCCTCTCCGGCTCCGCCGCGGACAGCGCGGTAAAGGCGCTGGAGCGGCATTTCGGCTCGCTGGACGGCAAAACCGCCCTCGTCATAGGCAACGGCGAGATGGGGCGGCTCGCCGCCTCGCTGCTGCGCTCGCACGGCTGCGCCGTCACGGTGACGCTGCGCTCCTACCACCACGGCGAGACGCTCGTGCCAGCCGGCTGCTCCGTCGTGCCCTACGACGACAGATACGATGCCATGCAGCGCGCGGATATCGTCCTCTCGGCGACGACCAGCCCGCACTACACCGTCGCCGCCGCGCGGCTCGCGGAGCTTGAGCGGCGCCCCGCCGTCCTCGTCGACCTCGCGATCCCGCGCGACATCGAGCCGGAGACGGAGAAGCTCTGCAAGCTCTATAACATCGACAGCCTCGGCGAGCACGCGGGGCTCGACGGCGAGACGCTCGAGCGCGTGAACTCAATGGTTTCCGAGCACATGGAGCGCTACCGCCGCTGGTGCAATTACCGCGACTGCCTCCCGGCCATCGACGAGCTGAAGGAGGCGGTGCTGGAGCGGGTGCGCTGGCACCTTGAGCCGGAGCAGGACGCGGAGGAGGCCTCGGAGAATGCTGCGCTGCGCACGGTGGAGCTGCTGCTCGGCGGCCTGTCCGATTGCCTCAGCCCCGAGAAGCTGCACGAGTGCGCAAAGGGCATACGCGCGCGGACGAGGTGAGAGCGTGGACGGCCTGAGATTTCCCATGTTCGTCGACCTGCGCGGCAAGCGCGCGGTGGTCGTGGGCTGCGGAGCCATAGGCTCGCGCAGGGCTACAGTGCTGCGCGACTTCGGCGCGCATGTCGTGGTCGTAGACCCCAATAATTCGATAGACGGCGCGGAGCACCTGCGCCGCGAGTACATACCCGGCGATGTCGCGGGCGCGTTCCTCTGCGTCGCCGCGACGGACAGCAGAGAGATAAACCGCGCCGTCGGCGACGAGGCGCGCGCACTTGGCGTGCCGGTCAGCGTGGCCGACGCGCGCTGCGAGTGCGACTTCTATTTTCCCGCCGTGTGCATAGGCGGCGGGCTGGTGGCGGGCGTCGTGTCCGACGGCGCGAGCCACGGCAAAACCGCGGCGTGCGCAAGAGAGATACGCCGCGTTTTGGAGGGATTTGATGAAGATTAGAGTCGGCAGCCGCGAGAGCCGCCTCGCCGTGATACAGTCGGAGCTGTTCATGGCGAGCGTGAGGGAGCATTTCCCGGATATCGAGCTCGAGCTGGTCACGATGAAGACCACGGGCGACAAGATACTGGACCGCACGCTCGATAAAATAGGCGGCAAGGGGCTGTTCGTGAAGGAGCTGGATTTCGCGCTGCGCTCTGGCAGAGTGGACGTGACGGTGCACAGCTGCAAGGATTTGCCGATGGAGGAAAACCCCGAGCTGCCTATACTGGCCTACTCAAAGCGCGAGGACCCGCGCGACACGCTGGTGCTGCCGGAGGGAGCTACGGAGCTGGACAAATCGAAGCCCCTGGGCTGCTCAAGCCTGCGGCGCACGATGCAGCTGCGGCGGCTTTTCCCGGACATGGAGATAGTGCCGGTGCGCGGCAACGTGCTGACGCGGCTGAATAAGCTCGACTCCGGCCAGTTCTCTGCGCTGGTGCTGGCCGCGGCGGGACTGAAGCGCCTTGGGCTTGAGAGCCGCATAGCGAGATACTTTTCGGTTGACGAGATACTGCCCGCCGCCGGCCAGGGCATACTGGCCGCTCAGTGCCGGGCGGATGAGGATACATATTTCCTGCGCGGCTTCGACGACGCCGAGGGCAGGGCCTGCGCGCTGGCGGAGCGGGCCTTTGTCCGCACGCTCGACGGCGGCTGCACCTCGCCGGTGGCGGCTCACGCCGTGCTGCGCGGCGGTGAGCTGATCCTGCGCGGGATGGACGAGAACGGAGACTTTGCCACACTCAGCGCTCCGGCGGACAGAGCCGCCGAGCTGGGCGCGGAGCTGGGGCGCATGATGCTGAATGGAGGCGCGAGATGACAGGTAAGGTCACGCTCGTGGGCGCCGGGCCGGGCGACCCCGGGCTTCTAACGATAAAAGGGCGCGAGGCGCTCGCGCAGGCGGAGGTCGTCGTGTACGACGCGCTGGTCGGCGAGCAGGTGCTCGCCATGATGCCGGAGAGCGCCGAGAAGATAGACGTCGGCAAGCGCGCCTCGCACCACACCGTCCCGCAGGAGGGGATAAACGAGATACTGCTGCAAAAGGCGCTGGAGGGCAAAAACGTCGTGCGACTCAAGGGCGGCGACCCCTTTGTGTTCGGGCGCGGCGGCGAGGAGCTGGAGAAGCTCGCGGAGCACGGCGTGCCGTTTGAGGTCGTGCCGGGCGTCACCTCGGCGATAGCGGCGGCCGCCTACGCGGGCATACCGGTGACCCACCGCGACTGCTGCTCGTCGCTGCACATCATCACCGGCCACGCCAGGGCGGGCAAGCCGCTCAGCATAGACTTCGAGGCGCTGCGCCGCACCGGCGGCACGCTGGTGTTCCTCATGGGCGTCACCGCCATGCCGATGATAGTCGACGGCCTGCTCAAAGCCGGTATGCCGCCGGAGACGCCGGCGGCCATGGTCGAGAGCGGCACGACGCCGCGGCAGCGAAAGTGCCTCGCCACGCTCGGCACTCTGCCGGAAAAGGCGGCTGAGATGGGCATACACAGCCCGGCCATCATCATAGTCGGCAGGGTCTGCGCGCTCTCCGAGCAGTTCGACTGGTTCGATTCTCTGCCCCTCAAGGGCAGGGAGATAGTCGTCACCCGCCCGCGCGAGCGCGCGGGGACGCTGTGCTCAAAGCTCCGCGCGCTCGGCGCGGACGTGCTGGAATATCCCTGCATAGAGACGGTGCCGATACTGCCATGCCCGGCGATAGACGCCGCCATAGGGCGCCTCGGCGACTATGAGTGGCTCTGCTTCACAAGCCCCGCGGGCGTGAAGTTTTTCCACGAGCGGCTGGACGCGCTGGGGCTGGATGCCCGCGCGCTCGGCGGCGTGAAGCTCGCCGTCATCGGCACGGGCACGGCAAAGGAGCTGACCATGCACGGTCTGCGATACGACCTGATGCCGCAGGATGTCTACGACGCCGAGCACCTCGGCGCGGCGCTCGCCGGTGCGGCGCGCAGCAAAGTGCTCATAGCGCGCGCCGAGGTCGCCTCGCCGGAGCTGACCAAAGCGCTCGACGGCGCGGGAATAGCCTACGACGACGTCGCCATCTACCGCACGGTCTACGCCTCGCCGCGCTCGGACGAGCTGCGCGCGAGACTGTATACGGGCGGGAAGCTCTGCGTCACCTTCACCTCGGCCTCGACGGTGCGCGGCTTCGTCAGCTCGCTCGGCGAGGGCGCGCCGATGGGGAACGTCACCGGCCTGTGCATAGGCCGGCAGAGCGCCGAGTGCGCCGAGAGCTACGGCATAAAGACGCTGATCTCCCAAAAAGCGACCATAGACGAGCTGGTGAGGCTCGCTGTTAATAAACTTAACTGATTCGAGGTAATAGCTATGGAAATGGTGAACAGACCGAGAAGGCTCCGCTCCTGCGACACGGTGCGCCGCCTCTGCCGGGAGACGCGCATGTCGCCCGACAGCTTTATCTACCCCATATTCGTCGAGGAGGGGCTGAGCGGCAAGACGCCCATTGAGTCCCTGCCCGGGCAGTACCACTGGGGACTCGACTGCCTGTGCGAGGCGGTCAAAGAGTGCCTCGACGCGGGCGTGCGCAGCTGCATACTCTTCGGCCTCCCGCTGCACAAGGACAGCGTCGGCACCTCGGCGTGGGTGGAAAACGGCATAATCCAGGAGGCCATACGCACGATAAAGGCCGCCTACCCCGACTTTTACGTCATCACCGACGTCTGCATGTGCGAGTATACCGACCACGGCCACTGCGGCGCGCTCTGCGGCCACACCGTCGATAACGACGCGACGCTCGAGCTGCTCGCGAAGGTCGCCGTCTCCCACGCAAGGGCTGGCGCGGACATGGTCGCGCCGTCGGACATGATGGACGGGCGCGTCGGCTACATACGCGACGCGCTGGACGAGAAGGGCTTCAAGGATGTGCCCATCATGGCCTACTCGGCGAAATACGCCTCGGCGTTTTACGGCCCGTTCCGCGCCGCGGCGGGCTCCGCGCCGTCGTTCGGCGACAGGCGCGGCTACCAGATGGACATGCACAACCGCCGCGAGGCGCTGTATGAGACTGAGCTGGATATCGAGGAGGGCGCGGATATCATCATGGTCAAGCCCGCGCTGAGCTACCTCGACATCATCCGCGACTGCCGCGAGGCCTTCGACAAGCCGCTCTGCGCCTACTCGGTGTCGGGCGAGTACGCGATGATCAAGGCCGCCGCCGCGGCGGGGCTGATTGACGAATACCGCGTCATGTGCGAGAGTGCCGTCTCCATTTTCCGCGCTGGCGCGGGAATGCTGATAAGCTACTACGCCAAGGAGCTGGCCGGGGCGGTCAGAAAGGGGGACATAGGCTGATGGGCGTTTCCGAAGAGCTGTTCGAGCGGGCGAAGCTCGTCATGCCCGGCGGCGTGAACTCGCCGGTGCGGGCGTACCGGGCGGTGAACATGGCGCCGCGCTTCATCGCGCGGGCCGACGGCCCCTTCGTCTGGGACGAGGAGGGCAGCAGATACATAGACTACGTCTGCTCCTGGGGGCCGATGATACTCGGCCACAACCACCCCGCCATACGCGAGGCGGTGGAGCAGGCGGTGAAGGACGGCCTCAGCTTCGGCGCGCCGACTCGCCGCGAGGTCGAGATAGCGGAGCTGATGACCGGGTGCGTGCCGAATATAGAGATGGTTCGCATGGTGAACTCCGGCACCGAGGCTGTGATGAGCGCCATACGCCTCGCGCGCGGCGCGACGGGGCGGGATGAGCTTATAAAATTCGAGGGCTGCTACCACGGCCACAGCGACAGCCTGCTGGTGAACGCCGGTTCCTCCGCCCTCGCGGGCGGCTGCCCCAGCTCGGCGGGCGTGCCTGAGGACATAGCCAGGCACACGCTCACCGCCCAGTTCAACGACCTCGCGAGCGTCGAGAGCCTGCTGGACGCGCACCCCGGCGCGGTGGCGGCTGTCATCGTCGAGCCGGTGGCGGCGAACATGGGCGTCATCGGCCCCGACAAGGGCTTCCTCGAGGGGCTGCGCGCGCTCTGCGACAAGCACGGAGCGCTGCTGATCTTCGACGAGGTCATCACCGGCTTCCGCCTCGGCCTCGGCGGCGCGCAGGAGTACTACGGCGTCCGCGCCGATATCGTGACCTTCGGCAAGATAATAGGCGGCGGCATGCCCGTCGGCGCCTACTGCGCGAGCCGCTCTCTGATGGAGCAGGTCGCGCCATGCGGCCCGGTGTACCAGGCGGGCACGCTCTCCGGCAACCCGGTGGCCATGGCGGCGGGACTTGCCCAGCTGCGCTACCTGCGCGACAACCCGCAGGTCTATACGGAGATTGACGCCATGGCGAAAAAGCTCGCGGATTCCATGCGCGCCTCGGCGGAAAAGCACGGCATACCCGTCGCGATAAACCGCGTCGGCTCGCTGCTGTCGCCGTTTTTCGCTCCGACGGAGGTCACTGCCTTCGTCGACGCCAAGGGCAGCGACGCGCAGCGCTACGCGAAGTATTTCGCGGAGATGCTGAGGCGCGGCATAGCCCTCGCCCCGGCGCAGTTCGAGGCAATGTTCGTCTCCGCCGCGCATACGGACAAGCTCATAGACGAGACCGCCTCCGCCTTCGACGCGGCTCTCGCCGCGCTCTGAGAGCAAGAAAAAAGACAGCTTCACGCATGTGAAGCTGTCTGGGAATGTCAAAAAACCCGCTCTCCAACTATAATCGCAGGATGCCGCAGGGGAGCTCGAGGGGGCAAGGCCCGCCTCGAATTGGATAGGCCGCCGTCAAAAAGCCTGAGACATCA
>CALWXY010000117.1 GCA_944385595.1 uncultured Oscillospiraceae bacterium | reverse complement strand
CTCGAACTCGACGTCGCCTAGCCAGTCCTGCTGATAGGTCTCCCAGACATAGAGGTAGTCGTCCAGCTCGCCGGAGTAGTCATCCAGGGCGCGGAAGACATCCTGCGCGGCCGCTTTCAGCTGAGTGCGGCAGATGCTGCTCTCGAAAAAGCTGTCGCAGCGGTCTATATCCGGGTTCTCGGCCAGGTAATCCAGCCCGATGAGCGAGAACACAGCCGCTATGCCGAATAGCGCCATCAGCACAAATGCCGCCGCCTTGGCGGCGAAGCTGCCGTAGACCCTGTTCATGCGCTCACCCCCTGTCTATCTTGTAGCCCTGGCCCCAGACCACCTTGAGATATCTCGGCTCTGACGGATTAATCTCGATCTTCTCGCGCAGGTGCCTGATGTGCACGGCCACCGCGCTCTCGCGCCCTATGGCGCTCTCGTTCCAGACCGCCTCGTAGATGCTGCGCGTCGAGTAGACCTTGCCGGGGTTCTCCATAAGCAGCTTGAGTATGGCAAACTCCATCGGCGTCAGGGACACCGGCTCGCCGTCGACGGTGACGCTCTTGTCGGAGTCGCACAGCTCTATCCCGCCTATCGAGAGGGTCGCCGGCTTTATCTCCATGCCGCCGAGGCGGGTATAGCGCCGGAGCTGGCTCTTCACGCGGGCTATGACCTCCACGGGGTTAAACGGCTTCGTGATGTAGTCGTCCGCGCCTATGTTGAGGCCCAGCACCTTGTCGGTGTCCTCGCTCTTGGCGGTGAGCAGTATTATCGGCACGTTGCACTCCTCGCGCAGCTTGACCGTGGCGGATATGCCGTCCATCACCGGCATCATTATATCCATGAGTATGAGGTGCACCTCCTCGCGGCGGACTATGTCCACCGCCTGAGCGCCGGTGTAGGCCTCCAGCACCTCGTAGCCCTCGGCGGTGAGGTAAATCTTCAGCGCCGAGACTATATCCTTTTCATCATCGCAGACAAGAATCTTCATTTAAATACCTCCCAGATGCATTGTAGCATCGCGGCACATTAAGATAAAAGCTATCTATATCTTAATTTTTTATTAAGTCTAAAAAAGGCTCTCGCGAATCGCGGGAGCCTCCGGAGCTTGCCCGCGGGCAAGCTCCGGAGGCCGCGAACCCTGCTGCGCCGGCTTCGCGAATTATATCCTACGCGAGGCGGGTCTTAACCCCCTCGCGCTCCCCCGCCGTATGCTTGTCGGCAGTCTGGCGCGTGGTTTGCGCAGCCTTAAAAAAGGCCCCCGCAACGCGGGGGCCTCGAAATTACAATATTATTTATCGACGCTGCGGGCGAAGCTGATGCCGTCCTTGTGGAGGTTCACGTCGAGCTTGACCCTGTCGGCTCTAATATAGCTCTGGGTGTACTCGAAGGTGGCGCCGCCCTCGGTTCTGGTGCGGCGCTGGGCGAAGAACGCGCAGCTGCCGGGCTTGCAGCCGAGCAGCTCGGCCTCCTTGCGGCCGAGGATGACGGCCTCGTAAGAGTCGACCGCCTCGGCGGGGACTATGCCGACCTCGTAGAGCAGGCTGTAGAAGCTGTGCGTCTCGAGCAGCTCGCGGGTGAGCTTGGGGTAGATGAAATGCGGGTAATATGAGGTCTCGAGTATGAGCGGCTCGCCGTTGACCTTGCGGATACGGGTGAAGCGGTAGACCTTGGCGTCGCTGCTGCCGAGCTCGAGCATTTTCATTATATCGGGCGGGGGATCTATGACGTCGAACTCCATCAGCGTCGAGGACGGGACGAGCCCCATTGCGCTGATCTCCGAGGTGAAGGAGTAGACGGTTTCGGTTCTGCGGCGCATTTTCGGCTCGGCGACGAAGGTGCCTCTGCCCTGCTTGCGGACGACGAGGCCCTCGGTCTCAAGCGTGCCTATGGCCTGGCGCACCGTGCTGCGGCTGATATCGAAGGTCTTGCACAGCTCGGTCTCCGACGGGAGCAAATCGCCCGCGGCGAGGGTTCCGGCGGAGATATTGCGTTTGACTATGCCGACGAGCTGTGAGTACAGCGGAATGTCGCTCTCCTGCGACAATTTATTCAGTAGGATAGGGTTCTTTTCCATTGTTCACGCTCCAACGATGGCGGAAAATGCCTATTGATTAAATATTATAACCAATTTTGCTCCGATATGCAAGAGCGAAAAGACGCCCCCGCACCGGCGGGGGCGTCTGAGGCGTCACTGTCTGCGAGCCGCGAAGTAGCTGCGCGTCTCTCTCGCAATCACGCCGGAGAGCGCGAGCAGGGCGATGATGTTCGGTATCGCCATAAGCGCGTTGAATATGTCGGCGATGGTCCACACGGCTTTGACGGTGAGGTAGGGGCCGACGAACACAGCCGCGATGTACAGCCAGCGGAAGACCTTGACCGCCGACATTTTGCCGTCCGTGAGGTACTCTATGCAGCGCTCGGAGTAGTAGTCCCAGCCGAGTATGGTGGTGAACGCGAAGAACACGAGGCAGAGCATGAGCAGGAAGGAGCCGACCTGCGCGGGGAACGGCAGGGCGTTCTGGAAGGCGTACATGGTGACAGCCGCGCCCTCAAGCCCCAGCTCGGGCTGCCAAGCGCCGGAGATGACTATGGAGAGGCCGGTCATGGTGCAGATGATGATGGTGTCGATGAAGGTGCCGGTCATGGTGACGAGGCCCTGGCGGACGGAGTCCCTGGTTCTGGCGGCGGCTGCGGCAATGGGCGCGGAGCCGAGGCCCGCCTCGTTCGAGAACACGCCGCGCGCGACGCCGAGCTGTATGGCGGTCTTGATGGATATGCCCGCTATGCCGCCGGCGACGGCCTGGGGATTGAACGCGCCGACGACTATCTGGTAGACGGCGGAGGGGATTGCGGTGACGTTGCATATTAGAATGAGCAGGCCGCAGACGACGTAGATGACGGCCATGAACGGCACGACGACCTCGGACACCTTGGCGATGCGCTTTATGCCGCCGATGATGACCAGCGCGGCGCAGAGCGTGACCAGCAGTCCGGCAATGACGGTGGTGTAGGTGATGCCGGTCTCGCTGGAGGTGCCCTCGGCGAGGACGAACAGCATGCCGTTTTTGTTCGGGTCGAAGAAGTTCTGAGCGGCGGTGGTGATGCCGTTGATCTGCGTGATGGTGCCTATGCCGAGCAGACCGGCGAGGGTGCCGAACACGGCGAAGAGCTTGGCGAGCCATTTCCAGTTGCTTATGCCGAGGAAGCGGGTCTCGCCCATGCCGCGCTCAATGTAGTAGAACGGGCCGCCGAGGACGTGTCCGTCATCGGCGACGCTGCGGTATTTTATGGCGAGCAGCCCCTCGGCGTATTTGGTGGCCATGCCGAAGAAGGCGGCGACCTCCATCCAGAACAGGGCGCCGGGTCCGCCCGCGCAGATGGCCGAGGCGACGCCGACGATGTTGCCGGTGCCTATTGTGGCCGACAGCGCCGTGCACAGCGCGCCGAATGACGTGACCTCGCCGTGGCCCTCCTCCTCGTTTTGAATCATGAAGCGCAGCGCCTTGCCGAGGTGGAACACCTGCAGCAGCCGCACGCGAATGGTGAGCCAGAGGCCGCAGCCGAGAATCAGGACTATGAGCGGCACGCCCCAGACCATGTCTTTGACCATTACCAGCCATTCAGTGAAAGCTTCCATTTGTCGTTCTCTCCCTTTCCACAGCCCCGGAGCGCAAAAAAGAGGCGGCCGAAGGCCGCCTCTCAGCTTGTCGAAAAAGCTCCGATGGAGCTTTTTGTCCGCGCTTTGCCGCCGGGCATTTTCGCAGGCGAAAATGCTGCTTCGCTCAAAAAGCCTGATTTGCCAGGCTTTTTGACGGCGGCGTATCCAACTCGAGGCGGGCCTTGCCCCCTCGAGCTCCCCCGCTGCATCCTGTAGTTACAGTCGGGAGACGGGTTTTCGACATTCTCAAAAAGACCAAAAAGATACAACAGCCGGCGCCGCCATTCGGCGGAGCCGCGTGATAAACTCTGTCCTTTTGCCTGAGAGATTTGCACCTTCGGCACCCGCGCCATGCGGGCTTCTCCAGAGCGCCGTCCGCCCAAGTCCCGCGCCGCGCGCGAGCAAGGGGTTCATCCGGCAGCAATATTATGCCTGTATTTTACACGACCCGCGCCCCATTGGCAAGGATTTTTGCGCGTATCGCCGATTTTTCGCCTTAATTTATGAATGAAACGCCGGTTTACAGCCGCTTTTTGGCAGTTTTGTGCGCGATTGGCGGAGCAAAGTCCGCATCCGGCGCACATCATCCGGCGAATATGGACGCTATTTTGCTGAAAAACTCTACGATTGCCTTGAAAAAGTTCGCCAGCGCCTCCCAGAACGAGACGGTCTTGTCCTTGATTTCGCCGAGCTTTTCGAGCGTGTCCTTCAGCTCCTCGACCTTCTCGCCTATGGCGTCGGGGTCGAGCTTTTCGAGGCTGCGGCACAGCTCCGTGAGCTTCTCGCGCTGGTAGTCGTTGAGGGTGAGGCCGAAATTCCCGGCCAGCTCGTCGATGCGCTCGACTAGCTCCTCGTCGCTGAGACCCTGCAGCTCGCCGAGGCTGAGCTTCAGCTCGGTGACGAGGGAGAGAATGTCGCCGCCAAGCTCGTCGGTCAGCTCGGCGGTGGTGGTGAGCTCCGCCGCGGCGGCGAGCTTGGCCTCGCCGGAGAGCTTCTCGCCGGTCATGTCCTCATAGGCGAGGAAGATGCCCGCGAGCGCCGCCGTGCCCGACACCTCGAACGGCGACGCCGCAACGACGGCGACGTCCTCGATTCCGGCGGTGGTCATGGCGCTGAGGTACATGCCCTCGCTGCACCAGCTGATGTTGTGCGTCTCGACGCTGAGCGAGCCGCTTTGCGGCGTGACCAGCACGCACGAGATGCTGCGCGTGCCGAGCTGCTCCTCCGGCACAAGGCCCTCGAGGTATTCGCGCTCCTGCGCGTTGGTGAGGGTCAGCTCCGTCACCGCGCCGCGCTCTATGCCGAACAGCTCGTAGACCTGCGCTATCTCGGCGTCGCCGAGGTCGGCGCCTATGACGGCGCGCCCGTCCTCCGCCGCCGACGCCGGGACGGCGAGCATGGCCGCGAGCAGCAAAAATATTATGAGTTTTTTCATAAGCGCCTCCTTTGCGTGTATTTTCGACGATTTTGCGCCCTTAAAGTTCCTAAAAGAAAGCGCCCGGTATCCGGGCGCTATTTAAGAGGTATCGCCTCGCAGAGTTTGCGCCCGCAGGCGCAAATAAAATTCAATCGTTTTTCCGGCGGCATGTACGGCGGAAAAACTCTTCTCACGGAGCGCGCGTGGATTTTGGCCGCCTGCGGCGGCCAAAATCTGCGCGAAGCGAAGTGCAATCCCCATTGCCTGAAAAGGCTGCGCCTTTTCAGGCAAATTTTTACTTGCCGAGCTCGAGCGCGTAGGCGGAGTATTTCTCGATTGCGGCGGCGCAGGCCGCGTCGCTCTCGCCGTGCGCGAGGATGTAGACCTTTATCTTCGGCTCGGTGCCGGAGGGGCGGACTATGAGGGAGCAGCCGTCGGCGAGGTCGAAGTACAGGACGTTGGAGCCTTTGATTTCGGTGTTGCCGACCACGCCCAGCTCAGGCACGGTGATGGTGCCGTCGGCGAAGTCCTTGAGGCGGATGACGTCGACCCCGGAAATCTCCTTGGGGGGAGCGGAGCGGAGCGAGGCCATCAGCTGCTTCATCTTCTCAAGGCCGTTCAGGCCGGGCATGACGAGGTTGAGCGTCTTTTCGGCGAAGTAGCCGTATTTCTCATAGAGGCTGTCCATGGCGTCGGCGAGGGTCATGCCGCGCTCGAAGTAGTGCGCGGCCATCTCGGCGATGAGCATGGAGGCGGTGACGGCGTCCTTGTCGCGGACGTAGTCGCCGACCATGTAGCCGTAGCTCTCCTCGAAGGCGAGCAGGTACTCGTAGGAGCCGTCGCGCTTATACTCGGCGAGCTTCTCGGCCATGAACTTGAAGCCGGTGAAGGTCTCCTCAAAGTGGATGCCCTGGCGCTCGCAGATCTCGCGGATCATGGCGGTGGAGACTATGGTGGTGAGCGCGGCGGGCTTTGCGGGCATGGTGCCGGAGGCCTTTTTGGCCTCGATGATATAGTCGAGCAGGAGCACGCCCATCTGGTTGCCGCTGATGCAGACGTACTCGCCGTCCCTGCGGCGCACCATGACGCCGACGCGGTCGGCGTCCGGGTCGGTGCCGATGATGAGGTCGCTGCCGACCTCCTTGGCGAGCTTCACGGCTATCTCAAAGCCCTCCGGGTTCTCCGGGTTGGGGCTAACTACCGTGGGGAAGTTGCCGTCTATGACCATCTGCTCCGGCACGGCGACGATGTGCTTCATGCCGAGGCGGGTGAGCGCCTCCGGCACCAGCTTGTAGCCCGTGCCGTGGAAGGGCGTGTAGACTATTTTAAAGTCGTCGGCCACGCGCTTCACGCAGTCGCGGTCGATGGCCTGGCCCATGACGCATTTGAGGAAGGCCTCGTCGCACTCGGCGCCCATGAAGGTGATGACGCCCTTCTCCAGTCCCTCGTCGAAGGGCATGTACTTGATGCCGTTGAATATGTCGGTGTGGGCCATGGCGTCGGCAATAGCGGCGGCGTGCTGCGGGGGGAGCTGTGCGCCGTCCGACCAGTAGACCTTGTAGCCGTTGTACTCCTTGGGGTTGTGGCTGGCGGTGATGTTGAGGCCGGCGGTGCAGCCGTAGTGGATGACGGCGAAGCTGAGCTCCGGCGTGGGGCGCAGCGCGTCGAAAATGCGGACCTTTATGCCGTTGCCCGCCATGACGGCGGCGGCCTCGCGGGCGAAGAGCTCGCTGTTGTTGCGGCAGTCGTAGCAGATGGCGACGCCCTTTTCGCAGGCCTCGGCGCCCTCCGCGGCGATGACGCTGGCGAAGCCCTGCGTCGCGTGGCGGACGACGTGGATGTTCATTCGGTTGAGGCCCATGCCCATGACGCCGCGCAGACCCGCGGTGCCAAACTCGAGCGGGGCGTAGAATCTGCTTTCAATCTCCTTCTCATCGTCCGCTATGGAGCGGAGCTCCTCCCACTCGGAGTTTCCGAGGGCGGGGCTGTCTAGCCAGTGCTGGTATTCTTCCCTGTAATTCATAACACCTCTCCTTTGATTAGCTGCTTTGCCTCGTCAAGCCTGCTCTCCGGCACATAGAGGTCGACTCCGCTGCCGGATACGCCGATGACTATGCGGCCGAACGAGCCGTTCTCACAATAGTTTTTTATAACAGGTATATCATACGCCATGAGGAGGTTCGTCATCAGGACATCCTCCATATTCAAACAGCTGC
>CALWXY010000116.1 GCA_944385595.1 uncultured Oscillospiraceae bacterium | reverse complement strand
AGAATGGCGGCAAGCTGATTGTAAGCGGCACTCTGATTAACGACAGCGCCATAACCAACAAAGGCATAATTGAAAATAACGGCACTATCCAGAACGACGGCTCCATAGACAACCGCGACGGCGAGATTACCGGCGGCGGCGCCATCACCGGCGACGGCGAGGTGCTCAGGCGCGCCAGCTCCCCCAGCTACAAGGTGACCGTCAATGACAGCACCGGCGGCACTGTCACCGCGACGCCGACCAGCGCGTCCAAGGGACTGACCATCACCGTCAAGGTCAGCGCTGACGAGGGCTACGCCCTCGATTCCCTCACTGTCACCGACGCGAGCGGGAATGAGCTGAGCCTGAATAAGCGCAGCGACAGCGAGTACAGCTTCACCATGCCCGGCAGCGCCGTCACCGTTGAGGCGAGCTTCGCCGATGACGAGGGCAATGCGTCTGAGGATGATGGCCTGCCCTTCACCGACGTCGACGGCCACTGGGCCTATGACGCAATCGAGTACGCCTGGGAGAACGGGCTGATGAACGGCGTCTCCGACACCATCTTCGACCCCGACGCGACCCTCACCCGCGGCATGATGGCGACGCTTCTCTACCGCCTCGAGGGCGAGCCGGACGTCAGCGGCGTTGCGTTTGACGACATCGGAACCGACATGTGGTACACCGACGCGATTACCTGGGCGGCGGCGAACGAGATAGTCAACGGCTACGGCGACGGCGTGTTCGCCCCGAACGACGCCATCACCCGCGAGCAGCTCGCGGCGATTCTGTACCGCTACGCGGTCTACAAGGGGCTTGAGGCCGTGAATATGAGGGAGAACCTCACCGGCTTCGACGACGCCGAGAGCGTTTCCGACTACGCCGTCTCCGCAATGAACTGGGCGGTCGGCGCGGGGCTGATGAACGGCGTGACCGACACCACCCTCCAGCCTCAGGGCACGGCCACCCGCGCGCAGGTCGCGACGATGCTGATGAGATTTATCGAGAACATCGCTGAGTAAACCAAAGCCAAGGCGGGCGTCCCATACGGGACGCCCGCTTTTGTTATAAAGGCTGGCAATTAAACTGCGGACAGTTTATAATGTGAAAAACAGGGGGGGTGGGGCTGTGAGAGCGGTGAACCGTAACTTCATACTTATGGCGGTGCCGGCGGCGCTGGTGCTTGCGGCGGGGGCGGCGCTCCTGACGGGGGGCGACGCGCTGCTCGGCGCGGCGGGTGAGATGACCTCCGACCTGCCGTCGGGCGAACTGGGCGACGCCGAGGGCTACGGCGTGCTGATACAGCTGCTCGGCGCGGGGCTGACGGGCTTCGCGGGCATAGCCGTCGCGATAGTGGCGCTGATTGTCGCGTTCTACGGCGGCGTACTGCTGCTGCTGAGCGCCGCCGCGCGGCTTGCGTACGGCGACGCGCCGTGGCGTCTGCTGCTGTACCGGGTGCTGACCGCCGTGCACATGGCGCTGCTAGCCCTGCCCATACCGGAGCTGTGGCGCACGCTCAGCGCGCCGCTCCCGCAGCTGTGCGCGCTCGTGCTGCTCCTTCCGGCCATCCCGGTGGCAATCACGACCTATTCGCAGCGCATCCGGGGCTGATGCGGGGCTTTCGTATTAGCGCGAAAGAGCGCACAGTGAGCGACTCTGTAGGCATCAGGCGCCCCTTAGTCGGAGCAGAGCCCGGCGAAATCCTCGACGGCGAGCGCCTCGTGGCGCGGAGTGGGAGCAGCCACGCTCTTCAATCTGGACGGCGCCGTACCGGCGGCGCTTACACTCAGATGCGCGGGCGGCTGGCTTACACTAACCTGAAACCAAAAAACACGCGGAGACTGCCGTCTCCGCGTGTTTTCTTTTGGGAAGCTCGAAACCCGTTTTCGTTTACAAAAGAAAATGGGTTTCGAATATTTTCACCCCTCCGCGAGCTGCTGGCGCAGCGCCGCGCCGACGGCGTAGCCGCAGGGCAAATCGACAGCTGTGGTGCCGCCGAGCAGGGCGCGGAAGGTCTCCAGATTCTCCGGCGGTATCGCGCCCTCGAGCGAACTCAGCTCCGCCTCGAGCGCCTTGGCTGAGGCCGGGAGCGCGCCCGCCGCGCCGTTCCACTCCGGCTCCGAGGCGACGGCGGCGCGCGCAAGCTCAAAGGCCGCGTCCTTATTCGAGCTGCCGCTGAACACGCCGAGGCAGCCGCTCACGCTGAATATGCCGGGGCTCGTTGCGCCGGGCAGAGTCACCGCCTCGAAGCCGCCGGATATCCCGGCGAGCATCTCAAGCCCGCCGCCGCACTGGAGCAGGTACAGCTGCGAGCCGGCGGCGCTGTCCGCCTCCTCGGGGTGTATGCGGCAGGCGGTGAGCAGCTCATGGAGCTGCGCCTCGTCCATCTCCGCGGGGTCGGGGAACACGGGGCTGAAGGCGTCGAGCCAGCCGAACACCATCTCCCTGTCCCAGTAGTAGGGGAAATAGGGCGTCAGCTCGCCGGCCGTGGGGCTGCCCGGCTCGGTGTAGAACGCGTAGAGCTGGAAGCCGCAGGGCAGCGAGTACAGCGCGCCGGAGCGCGCCTCCATCGCCGAGCGCAGCTGCGGCACGAGCAGCTCGCCCTCCGCGAGCCGGGGCGCGAGGTCCTCGAGCAGCCCGTCGAGCTCCGGATAGTTCTCCGGGCAGTCCGGGAGGTAGAAGAGGTCGGCCTGAGCGCCGTTTGCCGCGGCCTCGGCCAGCTGCTGCGCGGATTCGTACTCGACTATTGCGAGCTCGACGCCGCACTCCGCCTCGAGCGCGCGGAAGTTCGGCTCGCCCCCGCTCGTGACGGCGGCGAGCACCAGCGGCTGCGCCTCCGGCGAGGGCGACGCCTCCTGCGCCGACGGCGCGCAGGCCGTGAGCGCGAGAATCAGCAGCGCGGGGAGGATTCGTTTAACGATTTTCATGGTTTCACCTGCTTTCGTTTCGCGTTGGCAGTTTCATCCTGTACTCAACACCATCCTAACACAAAAGCCCCGCCGCGGCAACGCCCGCGCGCCCCAATTTCGGCGGTGACACGCGCGGCCGCCTGTGGTAATATGGAAATGTACCAAAGCTCAGATTCGCAGTCCAAAAACATGTTGACACGACAACATCTTGCGCGTATAATCCACATGTTGACTTGTCAACATTTCTCTGAAAGGACTGCGAAACATGAAGAAACTCTCACTCGGAAAAAAGCTGCTGCTCGGCATAGTCGTGCTGGCGGCGGTGCTGCTCGCGGCGCTGTGGGCGCTCTGGGGCAGCGAGATATCCACCATAATGAGCATAGAGCAGCTCAGGCCGCGCGACGACGCGCACCTCGACGGCTCCGTCTACACGATGGAGGTGAAGGGCGGCTTCTATCTCGACGAATTCATCGAGCAGGGCGGCGCCGAGAGCGACGCCGAGCTCATAGACTTCATCACCGGCAAGATAACCAAGGGTCTCATCGCAATGGAGATTAGCGAGAGCGAGATCGCCTGCTCGGCCTTCACCGCCGCCACCGCCGACGGCGACGCGCTCTTCGGGCGCAACTACGACATGTCCAAGACGAACACCTGCCTCGTCCTCACGGAGGCAAACCCCGGCAGGCACGCCTCCATCTCCACCGTCGACCTCCAGTTCCTCGGCATAGACACCGAGGCCGACCTCGGCGGGCTGGGCGACAAGCTCAAGGTGCTCGCCGCGCCCTACGCCCCGCTCGACGGCGTGAACGACGCCGGAGTGAGCTGCGGCATATTCATGTCCTACCAGGGCGCGGAGACCGTGCCGACGAATCAGGACACCGAGAAGCCCGACATCACCTCGACCACGCTGCTGCGCCTCATCCTCGACTACGCCGACGACGTGGACGAGGCCGTCGAGATAGCGCAGAGCTACGACCTGCACGACTCGGCGCAGACATCCTATCACTACATGGTGGCCGACGCGAGCGGGCGCAGCGCCATACTCGAGTGGGTGTGCGGCACGGATGCGACGGATAACGACGGCGCCGCGCGCGAGCTTATCGTCACCTACAACGACGGCGACGAGGCCATAGGCGAGCGCGAGGGCGAGTGCGGTTACCAGTGGATAACGAACTTCATCATCCAGCCGGACTACTACGAGAACCCCGACGAGCGCAAGGGCTACGACCGCTACGAGCGGCTCTATGAGGAGCTGAGCGCCGCAGGCGGCGTCGTCGCCGACGAGGCGGAGGCCATGGACATACTCGCGACCGTCGGCCGCCGGAGCTGGAACAACGACGACAAGAACACCTGCACCGTCCACAGCGTGGTGTACAATCTCACGGACAGAACCGCCATGTGGATACCCAACGAGCACTACGGCGAGGCGGACGCGACCTATATCTACAGCCTCGCCGATTAGGAGGTAAAATATGGACGCCAAGTACGAAGCCCTGTTCACGCCC
>CALWXY010000115.1 GCA_944385595.1 uncultured Oscillospiraceae bacterium | reverse complement strand
CGCGCTGCTCATAGGCATCTGCCAGTGTGCCGCCGTAATCCCCGGCCTCTCCCGCTCGGGAACGACGATAACCGCCGGTATGGCCGTCGGCCTCGAGCGCCCCTTCGCCGTGAAATTCGCCTTCCTCATGTCCATACCCGCCGTCCTCGGCGCGAACATAGTCTCGCTTATCAAGGCGCTGATGGAGGACACCGACTTCTCCCTCATGCCCGTCTACCTCGTGGGCATGCTCTGCGCCGCCGTGTCCGGCATCGTCGCCATCGGGCTGGTGAAGCTCATAACCAACAGCGGACGCTTCGGCAGCTTCAGCTACTACTGCTGGACAATCGGCATAGCGACCATCATCATGTCCCTGATTTTCTGATTTGGAGTGTGTGAACTGAATGGCACAGACCTCTAAGAAAAAAACCGCAACCTCGTCCCGCTCGAAAAAAGCGGCGCCCAAGGAGCCGGAGAAAAAGCCATACCGCCGGGAGGTAGGCGCCATCGTCTGCCTTTTCCTCGCGATATTCTCCCTGCTCGGCTGCTTCAGCGTGGACGGCTGGTTCATTGAGTACATCTGCGGCGCCTTCAAGGGCCTGCTCGGCTGGGGCTACTACATGCTGCCCGTGTCGCTGCTGGCCTCGGCCGTCATACTCGGCTTCCACCACGGACGCCCCGTGCGCCTGCGCGTCGTGTGCGTCATGCTGCTGCCGGTGGTGCTCGGGGCACTGCTGCAGCTGCTCATCGCCGGGCGCGGGCCTGACGCGGAGCTGGGCGCGTTCAAATACCTGGGCGAGCTGTTTACCACCGGCAAGCTGATGAAATCCGGCGGCGCTCTGGCCGGACTCATAGGCATAGCCCTCCGCTCGGCCCTCTCGGCCTACGGCGCGGTGCCGGTGCTCATATTCATCTTCCTGCTGCTTATCACCGTCGCCTACAACACCACCATAGGCCGCCTCATCCGCGCCGTGCAGGAGCACAAGCGCGTGGAGTACAAGCCCGAGCCGGAGCCGCTGCCGGAGCCGGAGCCGCGCAGAGCGGCTGCGCCGCTGCCGCCCGTCGAGACGAATACCCGCACGGCTGAGCCGGAGCCTGAGACAAAGCCCCGTCGCCGCCGCCGCGCCGTCGATATCCCGCTTGACGACGAGCCGGCTGTCGACGTGCTCGCGAGCCAGAGACAGAGCGCTCCCGAGCCCACCGCCGAGGTCGAGCCTCTGAGCGTCGAGGACGCGGCGAAAATCGCGGGAGTTCCCGTCGTCGAGACGCAGACCGTCACCAGCGAGACCCCCGCGCAGACGAAAAAACAGGCCGCGGCGGAGGTCGCCGCCGAGACCGAGAATATCACAAAGATAATCGAAGAGAAGAGCGCGGAGAGTACCGGTGAGTATCAGTACCCGCCGGTCAGCCTGCTGAGAAGCTCGCCCGCCACAGTCGTCGACGGCAGGGAGGAGGCGGAGCTGAACCGCGAGCGCCTCTCCACCACGCTGCACAGCTTCGGCGTCAGCGCCAGAGTCACCGATATCACCCGCGGCCCCACCGTCACCCGCTACGACCTTGAGCTCGACGCGGGCGTCAAGCTCTCGAAGATTACGAATCTCGCGGGTGACCTCGCGCTGTCGCTCGGCGTCACCGGCGTGCGTATCTCGCCGATTCCGGACAAGATATCCACCGTCGGTATAGAGGTGCCGAACAAGATAGTCAGCACCGTCTATCTGCGCGACATCATCGACTCCGCGGCCTTCCGCGGCGCGAAGAGCAAGCTCAGCTTCGGCATAGGCAAGGACATTGGCGGCAACTGCATAGTCGGCAATATATCCAAGCTGCCGCACCTGCTCATAGCGGGCACCACCGGCTCCGGCAAGAGCGTGTGCATGAACTCGCTCATAATCTCGCTGCTGTATAAGGCGACCCCGGACGAGGTGCGCCTCATAATGATAGACCCGAAGATGGTCGAGCTGGGAATATATAACGGCATACCGCACCTGTACGTCCCCGTCGTAACCGGCCCGAAAAAGGCCGCGGGCGCGCTGCAGTGGGCGGTGGTCGAGATGCTCAAGCGCTACCGCCTCTTCTCCGAGGCCGGAGTGCGCGACCTCGCCGCGTATAACGACTACCAGCGCCGCAACGGCGGGCAGACGATGCCGAGCGTCGTCACCGTCATCGACGAGCTGGCCGACCTCATGCTCGTCGCCTCCAAGGAGGTCGAGGAGAGCATATGCCGCGTCGCCCAGATGGGCCGCGCCGCCGGTATGCACCTCGTCATAGCGACGCAGCGCCCCTCGGCGGACGTCATCACCGGACTGATGAAGGCTAACATCCCCAGCCGCATAGCCTTTGCCGTCTCAAGCTCGCTCGAGAGCCGCATCATCCTCGACACGCCGGGCGCGGAGAAGCTCATAGGCATGGGCGATATGCTGTACGCACCGCTGGGCGTCGGCAAGCCCATGCGCGTACAGGGCGCATTCGTGTCGGATGAGGAGCGCGAGGAGATAATCCGCTTCATCAAGTCCGGCGCGGAGGCCCAGTACAGCGACGACATACTCGAGCAGATAGAGCGCGCCGCCGCCGAGAAGGACAAGCCCCAGAAGAACGAGCAGCCCGCCGGCGACGACTTCGGCAACGACTACGACGAGCTGCTGCCGCAGGCTGTGGAGGTCATACTCGACACCAAGCAGGCCTCGGTGTCCATGCTGCAGCGCCGGCTGAAGCTCGGCTATTCGCGCGCCGCGAGAATAGTCGACCAGATGGAGGAGATAGGCGTCGTCGGGCCGTTTGAGGGCTCGAAGCCGAGGCAGATACTCGTCACCCGCGAACAGTGGCAGGAGATGCAGATGCGCGGCGGCGTCAGCGCCGAGAGCTACCAGGAACAGCTCGACCTCGACGAGGGCGGCGGGGAGGACGGCGAATGAGCGACTACTTCAATATCCCGCTCCCGGAGCAGGAGCTGTCGTCTATCAGTATGCTCGGCCTCGCCCATATAGGCGACGCCGTGTATGAGCTGATGGTGCGCTCCTGGCTTGTCTGCCACGGAAAGCTCACGTCGCGCACTCTGCACAGGGCGACGGTGGAGCTCGTCCGCGCGGGCGCGCAGGCGCGATTTGCCGCCCGCATAGCCCCCACGCTCACCGACGGGGAGAGCGCCATATACCGCCGCGGACGCAATACGAGAGTGAACTCCGTGCCAAAGGGCGCGCAGATATCAGAGTACCACGCCGCCACCGGCTTTGAGGCCCTGTTCGGCTGGCTCTACCTCAGGGGCGAGCACGACAGGCTGAGCGAGCTTTTCGCAATGATAATGGAGGAGGAAAACCATGCCTCTTGACTCTATCTGCCTTCGCGCGCTGACGCAGGAGCTGTCGGCGCGCGTCACGGGCATGAAAATTGATAAAGTCCAGATGCCGGAGCGCGACCTCGCCGTGCTGTCCCTGCGGGGACAGGGCGAGAGCCTCCGGCTGCTTTTGTCGGCAAACTCCGGCAGCGCGAGGCTGCACCTAACGACGGAGAAGTTTGAAAATCCCAAGGCGCCGCCGATGTTCTGCATGCTGCTGCGCAAGCACATCCAGGGCGCGCTGATAACCGGCCTTGAGCAGCCTGAGGGCGAGCGCATGGCCGTGCTGGAGCTCGACGCCTACGACGAGCTGGGCGTTTCCTCGCACAAGCGCCTCGCGCTTGAGATGATAGGCCGCAGCTCGAACCTCATCCTCGTCGGCGGCGACGGGCGCATAATCGACTGCCTGCGCCGCGTCGATATGGAGATGAGCGAAAAGCGGCAGGTGCTGCCGGGACTGATCTACCACCTGCCCCCGGCGCAGGAGAAGCCCCGCTTTACCGACTGCGAGGACAGGGCGGAGCGCTGGCGCTCAGCCGACCCGGAGCGCCGGACGGACAAGTGGCTGCTGGACAGCTTCTCCGGTCTCTCGCCGCTGGTGTGCCGCGAGCTGTGCTACCGCTGCTTCGGCGAGACCTCGCCTGTAATCGGCGAGCTGAGCGCGGCGCAGCGCGAGGAATTCCCCATGGCGATGGACGCCCTCGCCGAGAGCGTGCAGCGGGGCGAGTTCACGCCGTTCATGCTGCTGGAGAACGGCCGCCCGCGCGACTTCTCGTTCATGGCGATAGGT
>CALWXY010000114.1 GCA_944385595.1 uncultured Oscillospiraceae bacterium | reverse complement strand
TTCGGGTGCAGGCCCGGGGTGCGGAAGATCACGTCGGCCTGGAGGTCCTCCAGGTAGTCCGGCCCCAGGCGCAGGGCGCAGCCTATGGCCTCCAGCTCCTCCGCCAGAGAACCCAGGGCCTCCCGGTCCTTCTTATCGCAGGCGGTGACGGCGATCCCCGCCCCCCGCAGCAGACGGATCAGGGGCGTGTTGCTCACCCCCACGCCGATGACTGCCACCGTCTTTCCTGCCAGTGTGCCCAAATACTCCTCCAAGGTCATATGCCCTCTCCCCCATCTCACGCAGTTTTGATCCGTGTTATTATAGCACCTCAGCGGCAGGATGACAAACATATTTTGCCCGGCGGGCTGCGAACTTTCGTTGACAACCGCCCCGAGCTCCTGTAAAATAGTGTGGCGAGTAAAACAGGCGGTCGCGCGGCGAGGCCGAAAGGCCCGCTGTGAGGAAAGTCCGGGCTCCACAGGGCAAGGATAACGGGTAACGCCCGCCGAAGGCGACTTCAGGACAAGTGCAACAAAGATATACCGCCTCGCCCCTTAACAGGGGCCCCCACGAAAGCAGAAGCTTTCGTGGGGAGAGGAGGCGCAGCGGAGTGAGCAAGCTTTGCCGACCGGCAAAGCGCGCGATACGGAGCTTGCGCCGACGAGGTAAGGGTGGAAAGGCGAGGTAAGAGCTCACCCGCCGGCTGGAAACAGTGCGGCGCTGTAAACTCTATCCGGAGCAACACCGTGGAGGGGACAATGCCGGCCCGGCAGTCCCCGGGGAGGTGGCTTGAGCGTGCCGGCAACGGTACGCCTAGATAGATGACCATTCACGACAGGACCCGGCTTACAGGCCTACTCGCTTAAAAAATCCGACCGCATGAAGCAGTCGGATTTTTTCGTTTAAACCGTCAGCGACTTTGCACATGCGCGCGACAGCTCGTGGATTGTGCTGCAATCGAGCATGTCGCACAGGTCGTGAAACTGGGTTACGGAGCTCATTTTGAGCCACTTGCGCTCCGGGATGGGGTTGAGCCATATGGTTCTGCCGGCGGCACGGGCCGCCCTCTGCACGGCGGCGCGGGCCTCGCCGAGCTTCACCGACTTGGTGTCGCTGATTATTATGAGCACCGCGTTGCCGCCGAGCACCGCCGGGCGGAGCGACATCAGCTTGTCGACAGCGGCGGCAATGTCCGTCCCCTTGCCCCACAGCCCGCTGCCTTTGACGTAGCTCTGAAATGAGCCCATATTCGAGAGGACAAACGGGCTGGCCTCCAGCAAGTCCTCGGAGAATATGAATGTGCGCGAGGACTCGGACACGTCGCTCATCGACTTGAGAAAGCGGATGGCAAACTCGGAGTATTTGAGCATGGAGCCGGAGACGTCGCACAGCAGCACCAGCTTTTTCTTGGAGCGCCTGCGGCGGCGGTATTTGAGGCGGTAAAAGCCGCCGGTGCCGAGCCCCGC
Organism: uncultured Oscillospiraceae bacterium; assembly: GCA_944385595.1. Classification (GTDB taxonomy): domain Bacteria; phylum Bacillota; class Clostridia; order Oscillospirales; family Oscillospiraceae; genus Heteroscillospira. The sequence continues at coordinate 15,462 of CALWXY010000114.1, read as the reverse complement.
GCGTATGGTGGCGCGGAAATCCAGCCTGCCGCGCCGCCCGGAGCGGCGGTAGGCGCGCGAGATGGAGCCGCTCAGCTGCTTCACAAGATTTTGAATCAGGCTGACGGCGCGGGGCATCTCGTCCTCCCCTATTTTGGATATGTCCTTGTACAGCAGCGAGCCGGAGTCGCTGCCGACGGCGGCGTCGTCCGCCGTGTCGTACATCGACTCCTCCATGCGAAGGTGCTGCTCCAGTATGCGGCGCATGAAGTTGTAGGTGAACGGCGAGCGGCGCTCGTTCTCCGTGCTCATGCCGAGATAGTTCTTGAGCTTCTCGCGGCGCTCCTCGTCCATGTCGGCGTAGACCTCGCGCAGCTCGTCGCTCAGCTCTATTGGACGCCCCTCGAAGGTCAGCTCCTCCATTATCTTCACGCGGGCGGCGGCGTGCTCGGCGCGCTCGATGAGCTCGGCCTCCTCCCGCTCGCGTGAGACGGAAGCCGGGACGAAATACTCGTCGAAGCACTGGAAGAATATCTCCTGCTCCCTCTCGCTTTTTGCGAGCAGGCAGCAGAGCGCGAAGCGCGTGTCGCTGCGGCTGCGCAGCAGGCCGCCGTCTATGAGGCGGAAGGCGTCGAGCGCCTCGGCGACGCCGACGACCATGCCATGCGAGCGCAGCTGCTCGAGGAATGTGAGAAAGTTATTGATGCAGGAGCTTTCCAAAGCCTTCATCCTCCACTATGGCCTCTATATCCTCGTTGTTCTTGAGGACGAAGCCCATGGTCTTGACAGTGTTTTCCCTGTCGAGACAGCCGGAGCCGAGCGCCATCAGCGCCCGCATCCAGTCGAGCGTCTCGGCTATGGACGGCTTTTTCACCACATCGTCGCTGGCGCGCAGATACGCCACGGCGTTTGCGACCTCGCGGGCCATCATATCGTCGACGCCGGGGAGCTTGGCCTTTATGATGGCGACCTCCTTCTCCACGTCGGGATAGCGGAGATAGAGGTAGGCGCAGCGGCGCTTGAGCGCCTCGGACAGCGGGCGGGTGTTGTTGCTCGTTAGCACGACGAACGGCACGCTCTCGGCCTCGATGGTGCCGAGCTCCGGGATGGTGACCTGCATCTCGCTGAGCAGCTCGAGCAGGAAGGCCTCGAACTCCTCGTCGGACTTATCTATCTCGTCTATCAGCAGTATCACCGGCTCCGGGCTGCGTATGGCCTTGAGCAGCGGGCGCTCGAGCAGGTAGTCTTCGGTGAAGAGACCGTCGGTGCCGGAGACTCCGCAGCTCATGCCCGCCTGGATGGAGAGCAGCTGCTTCTGGTAGTTCCACTCGTAGAGTGCCTTGTTCTTATCGAGACCCTCGTGGCACTGGAGGCGCACCAACGGCCTGCCGAGGCCCTTTGAGAGCACCTTGGCTATCTCGGTCTTGCCGACTCCGGCTGCACCCTCGATGAGCAACGGGCGCGACAGGCGCAGAGCGGCATAGAGCGTGACGGCGACGGAGTCGTCGGCTATATAGTTCTCCCCGCGCAGCATGGCGCGGATGCTGTCGGTTGTAATATCCATATCTGATACCTCCGAGGATATGATATCAGCCGCAGGACAAAATGGCAAGCGCGAAAAAAGCGCCCCAAACGGGGCGCTTTTTGTATCAGTCCTGATCCCAGTTGTGCCAGACGTTCTGGACGTCGTCGTTGTCCTCAAACATGTCGAGCATCTTGGTCATGTTTTTGATGTCGTCCTCGCTGGTGAGCTTGATGTAGTTCTGCGGGACCATCTCCACCTGGGCGGAGATGAACTTATAGCCGGACTGTTCAAGCTTGTCGAAGACGGTCTGGAAATCCTCGGGGGCGGTGTATACCTCGAACAGCTCGTCGCCGGGCTCAAAGTCGGTGGCGCCGGCGTCGAGCGCGTCCATCATGACGGCGTCCTCGTCGAGCTCGTTGTCCTCGTTATTTATGACTATGACGCCCTTCTTGTCGAACGACCAGCTGACGCAGCCGGTGGTGCCCATGTTGCCGCCGTACTTGCCGGAGTGGTGGCGAACCTCGGAGGCGGTGCGGTTGCGGTTATCGGTCATCGCCTCGACGATGACGGCGACGCCGGAGGGGCCGTAGCCCTCGTAGGTGATGGTCTCCCAGTTGGAGGTGTCGCCAGCGCCGAGCGCCTTGTCGATGGTGCGCTTAATGTTGTCGTTGGGCATATTGGCCGCCTTGGCCTTGGCTATGACCGCCGCGAGGCGGGAGTTGTTGTTGGGGTCGCCGCCGCCGCCCTCTTTGACGGCCACAATCATCTCGCGGGCTATTTTGGTGAAGGCCTGGGCGCGCTTGGCGTCCTGGGCGCCTTTGGTCTTCTGAATATTATGCCATTTGGAATGTCCTGACATATCTATATGCATCTCCTCAAGTAAATTGCGGCAATATTTTACCACAACTGAGGGCATATTGGCAAGGAATTTTTCAGTATTTTCAGCGCTGGACGGGTATCAGCAGTATATCCTGCCGCTCGCAGCCGCCGGACTCGATCAGCTCGACGGTGGAGCAGTATTTTTTCGCCAGCTCCCAAAGCTCCGCTCCGCTGCCGCCGGGGATGATATACAGCGACGGGCGCTCGCTTCTGTCGCAGTTCTCGCCCTCCTCGACCGCGCTGACGCAGACTATGCGGCAGTACGGGCAGGTGCTCACCTGCGCCTCCACCGGCATGCGGATGTCGACTCCTCCGGAGGCCGGGGCGGCGTAAATCTCGCCGCCCTGCAGCGACACCTCGCAGACGTTCTCCGGCAGCTCGGCGTCTATCACCAGCTCCTCCACCGTCTCGGCTGAGCGTATGGCGCGCTCCGCGTCGAGGTACATGCATCTGACGCTGGCTCTAGTGGTGATTTTTCCGCCCTGGATTTTCGGGTATGCCAGCATGACGTTTGCGCTTATCACCTCGGAGACTGTCTCGGGAGTGTTGAGCATCACTCTGAATGTGTCGCGCAGCTGGGTCATGCCGCGGCACTGGGGCAAATCGTATGTCTCGCTGCTCACCTCGCAGCTGAAGCGGTTTGAATATGCGTCGGCTATGTACTCTATCTGCACGTTCTCGCCTGAGACTGCCTGGGCGAGTATGTGCAGCTCCACCGAGGCCACCGGCTTTCCGCCGTCGCCATCGACTATGCTGAGGTATGCGCCGGTCAGACACAGCTTCACCTCCGAGCACTCGCTTGCTCCGCCGATTTCGATTATCTGCGAGAAGCCTGTGTTCACGTTGAAAGAGACCGGCAGCGCCCCGCCCTCCGGCTGGGCAAGTATATTTGTCACTGCCTCGCCTTTGAATATCAATTTGTTGCCGACGAACTTCACGTCGTTGACGCTGAGCTGCGTGCTGCCGCACAGAATCTGCGAGTAGCCCTGCGCCGACGGCGGCATTGGGGCCTCGTCGGATATTACGAAGGTCTTCTCGCGCACGTCCGAGACCGGCGCGGCGGAGCAGCTGCGCCTGAGGATTTGCAGCGGAGCCTCGCTGCGCAGGCCGGAGGCTATGCTGAGCGTCGCGGCGTTGAAGCAGCGCACCGAGGCCGTGACCGAGCAGCGCGCCAGCACCTTGCGCGGATTCAATATCCGTGCCTCAAGCTCGTCTATGACGATGTCGGCCACGATATCGGTGGACTCGTCGGCCTCCGGCACGTCGAAGCTGACGGAGACGGGAATCTCCGTCTCAAGGCAGCGCAGCACGGCGCTCTCCCCCTCCGGGACGTAAAGCACGGTGACGGCCACGGAGGAGTCTATGCGCACGGAGCCGGAGGCAGCCTCCTTGCCCCTGATCCGCACACCACCGCAGACGTCCGCTATCCTGCCGATATCGGGCAGGGCGTCGGGCACCACATAGTCGCTCATCTCCTCGGCAGAGGCGCTGGATGAGAATATCTCGCGCCTGAACTTGATATCGGTTTTGTCCAGAATGATTTCCATAAGCTCTCTCCTTGCAGTTTTGCTACATATTATGAGAGCCTGACTCGGCTTATGCCCGCTTTTTGCGCGAAAAGACGGCCAACAGCCTTGTAAGGAATCCGGGCGCTTTCAAGACGAATATCTTCACGACCTCACCTCCAGTCAAAGTCTGATTATCCACAGTCCCAGCAGAATGAGCGCCATGGCCAGCGCCACCCACCAGAAGCCGGCGGGCAGCAGAAGTCCGAGCAGTATGAGCACCCCGGCGCATATGGCCGCGAGCCCCAGAGGGCTCGGTGAGCGGCACGGTCTCCGCATGTGAGCAAACCTCCCCCGGCTCGGGCGCAAAAAGCCGCGCCCGGCACAATGTATCCCTACATCATATGCCGGACGCGGCAAAAAAGTGACTCTTTCAGTATTCCCATTCCTTGAGCTTCGACGCCTGCTCGTACAGGCGGACGTAGCTCTGGTGGCGCGAGGGGTCTATGACTCCGTCCTGCACGGCCTCGAGCACGGCGCAGCCCGGCTCCTTGATATGAGCGCAGTCGGCAAAGCGGCAGCGCCCGATAAAGGGCCTGAACTCCCGGAAGAGGTTTTGCAGCTCATCCTTGAATATGGGCTCTATTTTCTCAAAATCAAACGAGGCGAAGCCCGGCGTGTCGGCTATGAATGTGCCGCCGCCGAGGTCGAACAGCTCGACATGTCTGGTGGTGTGTCTGCCGCGGCCGAGCTTTTCGCTGACGTCGCCGACCTTCAAATCGAAGCCCGGCGCTATGGCGTTGAGTATGCTCGATTTGCCGACGCCGGAGTTGCCGGTGAAGGCGCAGGTCTTGCCGCTGATGTACTCGAGCAGCTCCTCGCGCCCCTCGCCGGTCTCCGCGCTGGTGCGGATGACGCGGTAGCCGGTTTTGCTGTATATGTCGTACAGCTTGTCGCCGGGGTCGAGGTCGGTTTTATTGATACAGATCAGCGCGTCGCAGCCGGCGTGCTCCGCTATGACGGCGACCCTGTCGATGAGGAACGGGTCGGTCACCGGTATGACGCCGGAGGCCATTATGATAAGCACATCCACATTGGCCACCGCCGGGCGCACGAAGTGGTTCCTGCGCGGGTAGACGCTGACCAGGACGCCCTTGTCATCCCCCTCCGTCTCTATCTCCACATTGTCGCCGACCAGCGGGCTGAGTCCGTCGAGCCGGAACTTGCCGCGGGCGCGGCACTCGCAGCTCCGGCCATTGCAGCTGACGTAATAAAACCCGCTGATGGCTTTAGTTATAACTCCCCTGCTCATCTCTGTCTGTTAAGCCCCTTCCGGTGAAGTCGAGGGGCTGGGCGACGGCGACTCCTCTTCCTCCGGCCCGGTGGAGACCTGGAGGTAGATGCTGGAGCCGGGGTCGACCATAGTGCCCTGAGGCGTGCTCTGCCAGACTATGATGCCCTCCGGATAGTCGCTCTCAACCGGCGACACGGAGCCGACGCGGAGGCCGCGCTCCTCAAGGCGCGCTCTGGCGGCGCTCTCGGTGATGCCCATTACGTTGGGCACGGCGACAGGCTCTATCTCCGGGCCGTCGCTGACCTTGAGGTAGACTGTGGAGCCGATGGAGATGGACTCGCCCTCTCCGGGGCTGCTGCTTATGATGTAGTCCTTGGTGATGGTGTCGCTGCTCTCGCGCTCTATCTCGACTTCGAGACCGGCGTCGCGCAGCTCCTGCTCGGCGACGCGGTACTCTTTATTGTAGACGCTCGGAATCGGCACCATCTGTATGCCGCTCGAGACTGTGAGTGTGATGTCTATGCCCTCTTTGACCTTCATCATGCTCTTCTGAGGGTCTATGCTCTGGTCGGTGATCATGTTTTCCGGGGTCTCGGCGTCGGGCTTATAGACGATCTCGAAGTTGAATACGCCGTCGAACTCGGAGTTATTCAGGACGTCGGTGTAGTAGCTGCCGATGAAGTTGGGGATGTTGATGCGCTCGGCGTCCTGGAAAATGTCGCTGAGCAGGTATTCCCACAGGAACACGAACAGCACGAGCAGGAACACGAGCACGCAAAAGAGGCCGGAGAGCATGCTCACCTTGCGGCTGCGGCTGCGGCGGCGGGCGTAGCTGACCTTGTCCATATCGGCGCCGCGCCCTATGGGCGCCACCTCCTCGACCGGGACGGACTCGACGGGTGTGGAGTCGCGTCTGGAGCCGGCGACGCGGAAATTGCGGTCTTTGCGGAAGCGCTCAAGATCGCTGAGCATATCGTCGGCGGTCTGGTATCTGTCGTTGGGGTCGGTTGCCATGGCCTTGAGTATGATCTGCTCGAGGCCGGCGGGTATATCGGGGTTCACGTCGCGCGGCGCCTGGAACATGCCGTTGATGTGCATGACGGCGACGCCGACGGCGTTTTCGCCGGTGAACGGCAGCTTGCCGGTGAGCATCTCGTAGAGGATGATGCCGAGGGAATAGATATCGGATCTCGAGTCGACGGGCTCGCCCTTCGCCTGCTCCGGCGAGATGTAGTGGACGGAGCCGAGCGTCTCCTGGGTGGCGGTGTTCTGGCTGTCCTGAAGGCGGGCGATGCCGAAGTCGGCGACTTTGACGCTGCCGTTTTTCTCGACCATGATGTTGTGGGGCTTTATGTCGCGGTGGACTATGCCCTTGGAGTGCGCGTGGCTGAGCGCCTTGCAGATCTGCGAGGCAAAGTGCAGCGCCTCCTTCCAGGTGAGGACGCCCTTGCTGGTCATGTACTGCTTGAGGTTTATGCCCTCGACCAGCTCCATGACTATATACTCGGTCTCGCCGGAGCGCCCCATGTCGTAGACCGAGACGATGTTCGGGTGCGAGAGCATGGCGACGGCCTGCGATTCGTTCTGGAAGCGGCGGCGGAACTCCTCGTCGAGGGCATAGTCGTCCTTCAGCACCTTGACGGCGACGTTGCGCCCGAGCCGGTGGTCGAAGGCCTTGTAGACTATGGCCATGCCGCCTTTTCCGATTATATCGAGTATCTCATACCTGTTGTCGAGTATCTTGCCCAGGTATCTGTCCATACTGTTTTCCATATTAGACCTCCAAAGCCGAGGGTTTATCCGGCGGGCTCAGAACTCAAAGGCCGCCACAGTGATATTGTCGGTTGCCTCGCGGCTGAGAGCGAGCTCCATGAGCTTGGAGCACAGCTCTTTTGGCGAGCCGGTCTCGAGCGAGGCGGCGAGGATTTCGTCGTCGTCGACCATATTGGTGAGCCCGTCTGAGCAGAGAATGATGATATTCCCCTTCTCAACGTCGACCTCGTAGATATCGCACTCGACCTCGCGGGATATGCCGAGCGCGCGGGTTATATAGTTGCGGCGCGGGTGGGTTTTGGCCTCCTCGCGCGTGATTATGCCTTTTGCGACCAGCTCCTCGACGTAGGAGTGGTCGGTGCTTATCTGCCAGATGACGCCGCGCGAAATCATGTAGGCGCGGCTGTCGCCGACGTTTGCGATGATGGCCCTGTCGCCGCAGAACACGCCGCCGACGAGCGTCGTGCCCATGCCCTCGCAGGTGAAGTCGGTGAAGGCACGGTCATAGACCTTCACGTTGGCGTAGTGCGTGGCCTCGCGAATCAGCTCCGGCAGGGGCAGCGGGTCGCTCTCGGCGAGGCAGGAGACTATATGTCCCGCAAAGCACTCGGCCGCGAGGGCGCTGGCGATATTGCCGCTTCTCGCTCCGCCCATACCGTCGCAAACGAGGCCGATGGTGCCCACGGACACGTCGGTGATTATGAAGCTGTCCTGGTTTTCTTTTCGGACTTTGCCGATATCTGTCAAGCCGCTGGATCTCATAAGACCTCCATAGCGGCGGCGGGTCAGTTCCTCCCGACCGCCATCTTCCTGCGGAGCTGGCCGCAGGATGCGTCGACATCGCCGCCGAGCTTGCGCCTCACGGTGACGTTGACTCCGTTTTCCTGCAAAATATCAATAAACCGCCGCATATTCTCGGGCTTCGACGGCTCAAAGCTGCGCTCATCCACATGGTTCAGCGGGATGAGGTTCACATGTCCGCCGATTTTTCTGATATGCGAGGCGAGCCTGCGCGCGTGCTCCGGCGTGTCGTTCACGCCGTCGATCATGGCGTACTCGAATGAGATGCGCCTGCCGGTGGTTTTGAAATAGCGCTCGCAGGCGCTGTAGAGCTGCTCGACGCCGCGATTGCGGTTGACCGGCATGAGCTTGTTGCGGGTCTCGTCGTCGGGCGCGTGCAGCGATACCGATAAAGTTAATTGTAAATTATACTCTGCCAGTTTGTCAAATTTTTCTGTGAGCCCGCAGGTGCTGAGCGAGATATGGCGCATGCCTATTCCCGGGCCGCGCTCGTCATTTACCATATTGAGGAATTTAATGACGTTGTCGAAGTTGTCGAGCGGCTCGCCTATGCCCATGAGGACTATGTTGCTGATCTTTTTGCCGGAGTCCAGCTGGGTGAACATGACCTCGTCTAGCATCTCGGACGGCTCAAGGCAGCGCACGAGGCCGCCGATTGTGGAGTCGCAGAAGGCGCAGCCCATGCGGCAGCCGACCTGCGTTGATATGCAGACGGTGTTGCCGTGCTTGTAGCTCATGAGCACGGTCTCGACGGCGTTGCCGTCGCGCAGCTCCCAGAGGTATTTGATGGTGCCGTCGATGGCGGAGACCTGCTTGCGTATGGGCTTCGGGGCGGTGATGTAGTAGAGCCCGTCGAGCTTCTCGCGCAGCGCCTTGGAGAGATTTGTCATCTCCGAGAAATCGGAGACGGTGCGCTGGTGCAGCCAGGTGTAGATCTGGCCCGCCCTGAAGGCCGGCTCGCCTAGCGCCTTCAGCTCTGCGGCCAGCTCATCATAGTATAGGGATTTTATGTCCTTTTTCATGCCTTTTTCCTCAGCGTACAGATAAAAAATCCGTCGGTGCCGTCGGTGTGCGGGAAGAGGGTGCGCTCATACAGCTTCTCAAAGCCGCTGTTTTCGGCGAGAAACGTCTCGACTGTGCCCTCGTTTTCATTTTTGAGCACTGTGCAGGTGGAGTAGAGCAGCGTGCCGCCGGGGCGGACTGTGCTCGCAAGGCCGCGGAGTATGTCGAGCTGGATCTGCGGCAGGCGCTCAAGCTCGGCCTCCTTTTTGAAGCGAATCTCCGGCTTTTTGCGGATGACGCCGATGCCGGAGCACGGCACGTCGGCTATCGTGAGGTCGAAGGCCCCGGACAGCTCCGCGCCCGGCCCGCGCGCGTCCATGGCGCGGGTGCTTATCATGTGGGCGAGGCCGAGGCGCTCAGCGCCGTCAACAATGCGGCGGAGCTTTTTCTCGTGGATGTCGCAGGAGAGTATGCTCCCCTGCCCGCGCATGGCGATGGCGGCGGCAAAGCTCTTGCCGCCGGGTGCGGCGCAGGCGTCGAGCACGCGCACACCGGGGTTTGGCGACGCCGCCAGCACGGCGAGGCGGGCGGCGCTGTCCTGCACATAGAACAGGCCGTCCGAAAAGCTCCGGAGCCTCGCGGGCGAGCCGTGCGGCCTTATGCGGAAGCTGTCGGGCGCGGCGTCCGGCTCGAAGTCGACGCCCTCGTCACGCCAGATATCGCAGAGCGAGGCGGCGTCGGTTTTAATCGTGTTCACCTGCGCGACTATGGGCGCGGGGCGGTTGTTCGCGGCGAGGAAGCCCTCGGTGAACTCGTAGCCGCGCTCGGCGCAGAGGCGCTCGCACAGCCACAGCGGGTGGCTGTATTTAACTGAGAGATATTCGGCTGTGCCGATGCCCGGCACTTCCGGCAGGGCGGCGCGGTTCTCGGCGACGCGCCGGAGCACGGCGTTCACGAGGCCGGAGGCGCGGGCGTTGTGCCGTTTTGCGAGGGCGACGCCCTCGCTCACCGCCGCGTGGGGCGGGATTTTGTCCATCAGGGCGAGCTGGGCGACGGAGAGGCGGAGTATATCCAGAATTTTCGGCTCCAGCTTCGCGACCGGAGTGGACGAGTAGCAGCCTATATAGAAGTCGCAGAGGGCCGTATTTTGCAGCACAGTCGCGCACAGAGAGGTGCAGAGTGCGGCGTCGCGCGCGTCGAGCTGCGCGGCCTTGATGGCGGAGTCGAGCGCCGACTCCGACCACGCGCCGTCTCTGCGGCAGCGCTCAAGCGCCGCGAGTGCGCATTCGCGCGGAGTTTTGGCAGCCATATCAGCCCTCCGCGTCTATCGGGTGGCCGCGCAGATAGTCGGCGGCGGCCATGCGCTTGCCGCCGGGGGCCTGCAGCTTTGTGATGAGCAGGGTCTCTCCCCCGCCCACGGCAAACTCTATGCCGTCGCCTCCGGCGGAGATGACGGTTCCCGGCGCTCTGGCGGTGTGATGACTGGTGTAGGCGGCGCCGAAGACCTTGAACGTCGTCCCGGCAAGCTCCATGGTGGCGCAGGGCCAGGGGTCGAGGCCGCATATGTGCTTGACGATCTCACGCGGGCTTTTGTTCCAGTCGATGGGGCTCATGTCGCGCGAGAGCATGGGCGCGATCGTGGCCTCGGCGTGGTTCTGTGGGGTGCGCGGGGCGACGCCCAGCTCTATATCGCGCATGGTGCGCACGAGCAGCTCGCCGCTCATCGGGCAGAGGCGCTCGAACAGCTCGCCGCTGGTCTCAAACTCGCCTATCTCGGTCTTGCAGGTATATATCATGTCGCCGCTGTCAAGCTCGGGGGCAATATACATGCTGGTGAGGCCGGCGTATTTGTCGCCGTTCAGCACCGACCACTGCACCGGCGCGCTGCCGCGGTATTTCGGCAGCAGCGAGGCGTGGATGTTGATATAGCCGTATTTCGGCATGGCTATGAGCCGCTCGGGTATGATGCGCCCGTAGGCGACGACGGCGACAAGCTCGGGATTAATCTCGGCGAGTATGCCCTCGGCCTCGCCGTCGCGCAAATTGGCCGGCTGATAGACGGGTATGCCGCGCTCAAGCGCAAGCTCCTTCACGGGGCTGGGCGCGAGCTTCATGCCGCGGTTTTTCGGCCTGTCCGGCTGGGTGAAAACGGCCGCGACTTCGAATCCGGCGTCGAGCACCGCGGCGAGCGAGGCCGCGGCTATCTGCGGCGTGCCCATGAAAACCGTCTTCAAGCGCTCATTCCTCCCCGTCTTCCGCAAGCTCCTCGGGGTCGAGGATGCGCTCGGCCTTCTCGGTGAAGAGGTGGCCGTCGAGGTGGTCAATCTCGTGGCAGAAGCAGCGGGCGGTGAGGCCGTGGGCCTCGACCTCGAAAGGCTCGCCGTCGCGGTCGTAGGCGCGGACTTTGACGTACTCCGGGCGGGTGACGATACCGTACACGCCGGGGACGCTCAGGCAGCCCTCGGGGCCGGACTGCTCGCCGCTCTGCTCAATGATTTCGGGGTTCACAAGCTCGTAGAGAATCTCGTCCTCGTCCTCGCCGACGTTGGTCTCAAGCACGACGATGACGCGGCGCAGCACGCCCACCTGGGGTGCGGCGAGGCCGACGCCGCCGCTCTCGAGCAGCGTGTCGCCGAGATCGTCGATGAGCTGACGGATGCGGTCGTTAAATTCGGTGACCTCGCGGCATTTTTTGGCGAGGGCGGGGTCGCCCTGGGTGACTATATTTCTGAGTGCCATGGTCTTCATCTCCTAATTTGACGGGTTGATGTCCGCGTAGAGGGACACGCCCTTAAATTCTTTTGCCGTGTTGCAGTAACACAGCAGCTGTGATATGACAGAGCGCACCGCCGCGCCGTCCGAGGCGCTCACGGTGACGCGATATCTGAAACGGTTGTTGACGCGCACGACCGGCAGCGGCGCGGGGCCGAGGACGCGCAGGCCGTCGGCGCGGCCGAGGGATTTTGCGAGGCTGTCGCGCACGAAGGCGCAGCAGCGCAGCACAGTCGCCTCGTCGACGCCGGAGGCGGTGACTGCGTACAGCTCCGAAAACGGCGGCGTGCCCTGCAGCTCGCGCATGTAGATCTCCGACTCGTAGAAGCTGTCGTAGTCCTGTCTGGCGGCCTGGCGTATGGTCTGGTTCTCCGGTGTGAAGGTCTGTATGACGGCGCGGCCGGGTCGCGAGCCGCGTCCGCTTCTGCCGACGACCTGAGTGATCAGCGAGAAGGTGCGCTCGCCCGCTCGGTAGTCGCCAGAATAGAGACTCTGGTCGGCGGAAATCACGCCCACGAGGGTGACGTTTTCAAAATTGAGGCCCTTTGTGACCATCTGGGTGCCGACGAGAATGGGGATTTTCTCCTCCCTGAAGCGGCTTAGCAGCGCCTCGTGGCTGCCGAGGGGGGCGACGGAGTCGGCGTCCATTCTGAGGACTTCGACGTCCGGGAACAGCTCGCCCAGCTCCTCGACTACCTTCTGCGTACCTGCGCCGACGTAGCTCAGCTCGCCGCCGCACTCCGGGCAGCGGTCGTCCGGTCTCGCGGAGTAGCCGCAGTAGTGGCACATCAGCCGCCGGTTGGCGCTGTGGTAGGTGAGGCTCACGCTGCAGCGGGGGCACTCGTAGGTGTAGCCGCACTCGGCGCAGGTTATCAGCTTATTTGCGCCGCGGCGGTTGAGGAACAATATGGTCTGCTCGCCGCGTTCAAGGTTCTGCTCTATCTCGGCGCGCAGCCTTGAGCTGATGCTGCCGCCGTTGCCGGCTCTCAGCTCCAGCTTCATGTCGACAATCTCGACGGTGGGGAGCTGCATCTCGTTGTAGCGCTCCGGGATGGAGAAAAATGCGTAGCGTCCGCGCTGCGCCCAGTAGCGGCTCTCGACGTCCGGCGTGGCGGAGCCGAGCAGCAGCAGGGCATTCGCGGCGGCGCAGCGGTATTTGGCGACGTCGCGCGCGTGGTAGCGGGGCTGGTTCTCGGACTTGTAGGTGTCCTCCTGCTCCTCGTCGATGATTATGAGACCGAGGCCGCGCACCGGCGCGAATACGGCGCTGCGCGTGCCTATGACGACTCTGGCCTCTCCCCTGCTGACTCGCTTCCACTCGTCGTAGCGCTCGCCGATGGCGAGGCTGCTGTGCAAAACGGCCACCTCGGAGCCAAAGTACGATGAGAAGGTGTGTATCATCTGCGGCGTGAGGGATATCTCCGGCACGAGCAGGATGGCGCTTTTGCCTTTTGCGAGCGTGTCCGCAATCAGGCGGATATATATGGCCGTCTTGCCGCTGCCGGTGACGCCGAACAGCAGCGCGCAGCCGGGCTTTTCGCGCGCCGCGGCGGCGCTTATGCCGCAGTAAGCCTCACTCTGGCTGGCGTTCAGCTCCGGGAGGGGCGAAATCTCGTCCGGCGGCGTGAGGGGCGAGCGGTAGACCTCGTCGTCCTCTATAGTGAGGCAGCCGGCCTTGACCAGAGCCTTTATGCTGGCCGAGGTGCAGCCGGTGAAGTAGGCAATCTCGCGCACGGCGGCGCGGCCCACGGCGCTCATAAGCTCCAGCACAGCCGCCTGCTGCGGGGCGCGGTGCTTTTTCTGCGAGGCAAGGGCGAGCGCGTCCTCCGCCGGGATGGCGAGGACTGCGTACTGCACAGTCTTATCCTTCGCTCGGCGCAGCTCGACGTATTTTTCGGCGAGCACTCCCCGCTTCACCAGCGCCGAGAGTGCAGCGGCGCTGAACGCCTCGCCCAGCGATTCCTCCAGCTCCTGCCGCGTGAACGGCGCACCGCGTCCGAAGGCAAATTCGAGCACAGCCAGCTCGCGCGGGGCTTTTTCGGACTCAGCCTCCGCGGCCTCGCGGTCTGCGACGGCGAGGCTATACTCGGTTTTCATCGAGTACCACAGACCGGCGGGCAGCATGGCGCGCACGGCGTCGTACACTGTGCAGAAAAAGCGCTCGCGCATCCACATGGCGAGGCGGAGCATGTCCGCGTCGAGCACGGGCGACTGGTCGAGGACGGCGTCTATGCATTTGAGCTTTTTCTCCGGGTCGGCGCGGCCGAGCGCGAGGACTATGCCCTCGGTGCGGCGGTTGCCGCGCCCGAACGGCACCATCACCCGGACGCCGGGAACGGTTTTATCCAGCAGCTCCGGCGGGACGAGGTAGTCGAATGGCCGGTCGACCCAATATGTCGCCGCGGAGACGGCGATTTTGGCGCAAGTTCCCGGCACAAGGCTCACCTCCGCTGTGCTGCCTAAAAACAGAAATCGTCGGCGGGAGACTTCCCCCGCCGGCGAACCTGACTTCTCTTACTCCTGCTCCGCCTCGGGCTGAACTTCAGGCTCAGCGGCGGGCTCTTCGCTGCACTCCGCGGCGACGAGCTTTCCGTTATAGACCTCCTGGATGGCCTCGGACACGGGCTTCTCATCCATCGGCTCACCGCTCTCCTCGGCCTCGGCCGCGAGGTCGCGGGCGCGGCGCGCCACGAGATTGACAAGAAGGTATCTGCTGCCGACTCTGTCGACAAGGTCTGCCATAGGTGGATAAAGCATCATGGTGTTCTCTACTCCTCTGTTATGAATTCGATGCGGTCTGCCGCGCGGCACTGCTCGGCGGTGATGATGGCGTCGAGCTCGGCGGCGGCTTCCTCCGCTACGTCGTTGATGACTATATAATCATATTCGCGGGCGAGCTTTAATTCGCCTTTCGCGGTCTCAAGGCGGATGAGCATCTTATCCTCGGCGTCGGTGCCGCGGCCGCGCAGGCGGCGCTCAAGCTCGTCCATATTCGGCGGGCACAGGAATACCAGCGGGGCCTCCGGCATGGCGCTGCGCACCTGGAATGCGCCCTGCACCTCGATATCGAGGATGACGTTTCGCCCGGCGGCGAGCTGCTCCTCTATGGGGCGGCGCGGCGTGCCGTAGTGGTTGCCGGCATAGCAGGCGTGCTCAAGAAACTCGCCCGCGGCTATCATGGATTCGAACTGCCCGGTGGTTTTGAAATAGTAATTCACGCCGTCGGTCTCGCCGGGGCGGGGCTGGCGGGTAGTGGCGGAGACTGAGAAGCTGATGTCGTCGCGCCGCTTGAGCAGCTCCGCTATGACTGTGCTCTTGCCCGCGCCGGAGGGGCCGGAGAGGACTATGAGCTTGCCTTTATTCCTCTTCATTCTCTTCCGCCTCCACTATGGTTTTTCCGGCCATTCTGCCGGCTATGGTCTCGGGCTGTATGGGCGACAGTATGACGTGCCCGCTGTTCATGATTATGACCGCTCTGGTTCTGCGGCCGTATGTGGCGTCAATCAGCATACCCTTGTCGCGCACATCCTGTATGATGCGCTTTATCGGCGCAGACTCCGGGCTGACTATGGCGACCAGCTTGGCCGAAGAGACCATGTTGCCGAAGCCTATGTTTATAAGTGTCATACCGCACCTCACTCTATGTTCTGGACCTGCTCACGGATTTTTTCAATCTCGCCCTTCATATTGACGACGGTTTTGGCCGTCTCTACATCGTTGCATTTCGAGCCAATGGTATTTGTCTCGCGGTTGAGCTCCTGAATCAGGAAGTCGAGCTTGCGGCCTATGGGCGAGCCCTCCTCCAGCATGGCGCGCAGCTGCGCGATATGGCTGCGCAGGCGGACGGTCTCCTCGTCGACGGCGATGCGGTCTGCAAAGATGGCGGCCTCGGTGAGGAGGCGGTTTTCGTCCACATCGGCGGTGGCGAGCAC